>JANYIY010000281.1 GCA_025358615.1 Gammaproteobacteria bacterium
CGTCCTTGTGCATCATGGTGGCGGGATCCGTGGTGAACTCGCCGACGATTTCCTCGAGTATGTCCTCGAGAGTCACCAGCCCCTGAATGTCGCCGTATTCATCGACGACGAACGCCATGCGGCGCTTGTCGCGCTGGAAATTCACCAATTGCGTATTGAGCGTGGTGCCCGAGGGCACGAAGTACGCCTCGCGAACCCGGGCCGCTTGAATCAAATCGTCGCGATCCAGCCGGCCGCGCGCCAATTCGTGCACCACCTGTTTCATATGCAGCACGCCGATGATGCGGTCGATCTCGCCTTCGTATACCGGCAGACGCGTGTGCTGACTCTGGCGCAGCTGCTCTAAGACCCGGTCCCAACCGTCATCGACGTCGATGCCGACGATCTCATTGCGCGGCACCATGATGTCTTCCACGGTGGCATTTTCCAGATCCAGAATGCTCACCAACATCTGCTGGTGGCGATGCGGAATCATCGCGCCGGCCTCGGCCACGACGGTGCGCAGTTCCTCGCTGCTCAAGGAATTCGAGGCCTGTTGCGGCGAGACGCCGAATAGCCGCAGCACGCCGTTGGCCAGCAGATTCGTGGCCCACACGAAGGGATACAGCAGCAGCAGCAGGGGCGTGTAAATATAGGCCGCAGGCAGCGCCAGCCGTTCCGGATGCAGGGCGCCGAAGGTCTTAGGCGCAACCTCGCAAAAGATCAACAACACCAAGGTAAGAACCGCGGCGCCGAAAGCCAGCATGAATTCGCCGCCGAAGCGCAGGGCGATGAAGCCCACCAACATCGGTGCGGCCACATTGACCAGTGTGCTCAACAACAGGATCAGCCCGATGAGCCGGTCGGGGTGAGCGAGCAGCTTCTCCGCCAGCCGCGCGCCGCGTTGTCCTTCGTTGGCGCGGTGGCGCAGGCGGTAACGGTTCAAACTCATGAGAGCCGTTTCACTGCCGGCAAAAAAAGCGGCGAGAAACAGCAATCCCGCCAAGGCGGCGAACAGTAGTCCCAGTGAGGGTGGCTCCATGAGGTGCTAGCCCCAGTGCCGTCCGAACACGTACTCGAGCACGAACTTTACACCGAAATACGCCACGGCCAGGACGCCGAATCCCCACAAGGTCCAACGCACCGCCGAGCGCCCACGCCATCCGAATCGAACGCGGCCGATCAGCAGCACGCCGAACAGCAGCCACGCGATGAGCGATAGGACGGTCTTATGCTGCAGATTCTGCGCGAACAAATTGGTAACGAATACGAAACCCGTGAACAGCGCCAGAGTCAGCAGCACGAAGCCCGCGCCGATGAGCCGAAACATGACCTTCTCGAGGGCATCGAGCGGCGGCATGCCGCTGGGCAGGCTCGCGATGCGCCGCGTGCGCAGCCGCCGGTCGAGAAACACCAGCAACAGAGCCGTCACCGCCGCTGCGAACAGCAGGGCGGCGGCGCCCATGGAGAGCAGGATGTGCGCGGTCAGTTCCCACCCCGGTGCCGTGGCTTCGGCATAGCTGCGCCCCGCGCCGGTCAGCGCCGCGCCGAACGCCGAGCTGGCCAACAAAATAGCGCCCAGGACGCGATTGTGCTTGTCGATGGAAATGACACAGGCGAGCACCGCGAGTGTCCAGGCGAGCAGGGAGAGCGCCTCGGGCACGCCGATGGACACCGGCCCCTGGATGCGCATGGTGTGCATGATGGCATCGCTGTGTCCGATGAGCGCCACCAGGATCAAAGCCCACGCCACGGGTTCCAGGCGGGGCCGGGTAACACTGCGCAGCATCAACCAGGCGCTGCCGGCATAAAGCAAGAAGAGAGTAACGGCGAGAATCACGGTGGGCCTAGGATATAATATTCGCACCATGTTCGACCGTCTAACCTCCAGTCTTTCGGCAGCGCTCAAGTCGCTGTCCGGCCGCGGCCGTCTGACCGACGACAATATTACAGACACCGTTCGCGAGGTGCGGCTCGCGCTGCTCGACGCGGACGTCGCGCTCAGCGTGGTCAAGACCTTCACCGACGCCGTCAAGGCACGCGCCATCGGTGTCGAAGTCGTCAAGAGCCTCACTCCCGGACAAGCCTTCATCAAGGTCGTGCATGAGGAGCTGACGCGGCTCATGGGCGAGCCGTCCACCGGCCTCAATCTGCGCGCGCAACGTCCGGTAGTGGTGATGCTGGCCGGCTTGCAGGGCGCCGGTAAAACCACCAGTGCGGGCAAACTCGCGCGCTGGCTGATCGAGAAACAGCACAAGAAAGTGCTGATGGTCAGCACCGACGTGTATCGTCCGGCGGCGATCTTGCAGCTGCAGACGCTGGCCGCGCAGGTGGGTGCGGGCTTCGCTCCGGCGCATGCCAGCGAACTGCCCGTGGCCATCGCGAAGCGCGCGTTGACCGAGGCGACGCTGCAGGCTTATGACGTGCTGCTGCTCGATACGGCCGGCCGCTTGCACATTGATGCCGAAATGATGGCCGAGGTGCGGGAGCTCGAAGCCGCCGTCAATCCGCACGAACGCCTGTTCGTGGTGGACAGCATGGCCGGACAGGACGCGGTCAACGCGGCCAAGGCCTTCAATGACGCCTTGAGTCTCACCGGGGTGATCCTGACTAAGGCCGATGGCGATGCGCGGGGCGGCGCGGCGCTGTCGGTGCGGCAGGTCACGGGCAAGCCCATCCTGTTCGTCGGCACCGGCGAGAAATCCGAGGCATTGGAGCTGTTTCAGCCGGAACGCATTGCCTCGCGCATCCTCGGGATGGGCGATGTCCTATCGCTGGTCGAACAGGTGCAGGGGCAGGTCGATCAGGAGAAGGCCGAAAAGCTTGCCAAGAAGATCAGCAAGGGCAAGTCCTTCGATTTGGCCGACCTGCGCGATCAATTGAGTCAGCTGCAGAACATGGGGGGCATGTCGGCCCTGCTGGACAAATTACCCGCGCAGATGCAGGCCAATGCCGCCGCAGCGGCCGGTGCGGTCAACGAGAAAAGCCTGAAGCGCCAAATGGGGATCATCGACTCCATGACGCCGCGCGAACGACGGCGGCCGGAATTGATCGATGGCTCCCGCAAGCGGCGCATTGCGGCCGGCGCCGGGGTGCAGTTACCCGAGGTCAACCGTCTGCTGAAGCAGTTCGATCACATGCAAAAGACCTTGAAAAAACTCGCCAAGGGCGGCATGTTGAAGAATATGATGCGCGGCATGGCGGGGCGCATGCCGCCCGGATTGGGGCGCTAGCGGGGCGTTTGCCGGGCCCGGTACGGGTCGAGTTGCCTTTAAGCCCCGGGATTCGCTGCCTATTCAACGAGTTGTTGCTCTTGAGGCCCTGTTGTCATTACAATTAGCGGCTACGCTTTGCAAGGTGAATTCAAGATGGTGACGATTCGTTTGACTCGACGCGGCGGCAAGAAGACCCCGTTCTATCACGTGGTGGTGACCGACAGCCGCAAGCGCCAAGGCGGTACCAGCCTTGAGAGCGTAGGGCTGTTCAATCCCGTTGCGCGCGGTGCGGAGATCAAACTGCGCCTGAACGTGGCTCGAATCGAGCACTGGCTGTCCAAGGGCGCGCACATGTCGGAGCGCGTCAAGTTTCTACTCACCAGCTTCCGCAAGCAGGCCGCATAAGGTCTCAAGGGGCACGCGATGAGCGGCGAATCATCGGCGCTCATCCAACTGGGGTTCGTGGGAGCGCCGTTTGGCGTCCGAGGTTGGGTCAAGCTACGTTCGCACACCGATCCTGCGGAGAGACTGCTCGAACATCGAAGCTTGACCATAGGCCAGGGAAGCGACTGGCAGAACTACCGCATCGAGGCGAGCGGCCGCAGCGGCGGCGCGCTGACCGTGAAATTGGCGGGAGTCGAAGATAGAGACCAGGCGCAGGCTCTGCGGGGTGCGCAGGTGTGTGTGTTGCGCAGTGAACTGCCGCAGCGCGACGACAAAGATTTTTACCGCGCCGATCTGATCGGCTGCGAGGTGGTGAATCTCGAGGGCTTGGGCCTGGGCACCGTGCAGCATTTCATTGAGACGCCGGCGCAGGTTCTGATGGTGGTGCGCGGCACGCAGGAATATTGGATACCGGCCGTGCCGCTGCATTTGCGGCGGGTGGAATTACAGGCGCGCCGGGTGACCGTGGACTGGAACGCGACGCCGGGCTAGTCGCTGCCGGCCGGATGTCACCGGGCGTCACGGGTTGTTTGCATGCGCATTGCGGTGGTGACGTTGTTTCCGGTGATGATCCGCGAGGCTCTGGAGCACGGCGTGCTCGGGCGGGCGGTGGCGCGCGGAGTCCTCGAGGTCGATTGCATTGACCCTCGCGACTTCGCGGCCGACGTGCATCGCACCGTGGACGATCGCTCCTACGGCGGCGGTCCGGGCATGGTGCTGAAGGTTGAGCCGCTACGCAGCGCCTTGCGTGCTGCGACGGCAGGTATGCCGCCCGCGAGTCGACGCGTGTACTTGGGCGCCGATGGGCGCAGATTTGAGCAGGCCGTGGCGCGTGAAGCGCGCACTTGGCCCGGATTGGTGCTGGTGGCCGGACGCTACGAGGGTGTCGACGAGAGACTCATCGAAAGCGAGACCGACGAGCAGTGGTCGATCGGCGACTACGTGCTTTCGGGTGGCGAGTTGCCGGCGCTGGTGGTGATCGATGCGATTGCACGGCTGCTGCCGGGAACACTCGGCAGTGCCGAATCGGCGGAACAGGAATCGTTCAGCGATGGATTGGTGGATTGGCCGCATTACACGCGCCCTCCGGCAATCGATGGACTGACGGTGCCTGCGGTGTTGATGTCCGGCGATCACGCGGCCATCCAGCGCTGGCGATTGCAGCAGGCGCTGGGCCGCACGTGGTTGCGGCGGCCGGAACTGCTGGAGCGCCGCGGCATGAGTAATGACGAGCGGGTTTTATTGGAAGAATTCAAGATGCAGCGTGCCAAGAGCAGGCGGCGCATCGAAGACAGTCAAAGGTGAGGACGAATGCTATGAACAAGATCATCCAGGAATTGAACGCCGAACGCGCCACGCGCAAGCTGCCCGATTTCAACCCCGGCGACACCGTCGTGGTGCAGGTCAAAGTCGTTGAAGGCGATCGCGAGCGGGTCCAAGCCTACGAGGGCGTGGTCATCGCCAAGAAGAATCGCGGCCTGAATTCTTCGTTCACGGTGCGCAAGATTTCCCACGGCGAAGGCGTGGAGCGCGTGTTTCAGACCTTCAGCCCCTCGATCAGCGAGGTCAGCGTGAAGCGCCGCGGTGCAGTGCGGCGCGCCAAGCTGTACTACCTGCGTGACCTGTCCGGCAAGGCCGCGCGTATCGACGAGAAAATCTGACCTTAGGGTGTATCCCTGGAGGGCGGGAGGCTTTGCATGGGTGTCGGATCTGCTCTGATGGGGTTTTTCGCACTGGTCTGGCGAATTCTCGAGGGAATTCGCAAGGTCCTGACCCTGCTGCTGTTGCTGGTGATCTTCGGATTCATGCTCGCAGCGCTGCACACCTCCATTCCCATCGTGCCGCGCTCGGCGGCACTGGTGATTGCACCTGAGGGAGAACTGGTCGAACAGCTGGCCAGCGACCCGGTGCGTCGCGCCTTCGGCCAGGCCTCCGGCGGTCCAGCCCCCGAAACTCTGCTCAGAGATGTAACCGATGCCATTGCGGCGGCGAAGACCGACCCGCGCATCAAGCTCATCGTGCTGGATTTAGGGTCCTTGGATGCCTCCGGTTTGTCCAAGCTGCAGGAAATAGGCGCGAGCTTGCGCGATTTTCGAGCGGCAGGCAAGCGCGTGGTGGTGGCGGCCGATTCCCTCGATCAAACCCAGTACTATCTGGCGGCGCAGGCGGGCGAGGTGTATCTCGATCCCATGGGGTTGGTCTACCTCGACGGCTTCAGCTATTACCGCATGTTCTTCAAGGACGCCATCGACAAGCTGGGCGTCGACGTCAACGTGTTCCGTGCCGGGACATATAAGAGCTACACGGATCAATACTCCCGCAGCGACATGGCACCGAGCGAACGCGACGAGAGCGGCGTGTGGTTGGCGGCTTTGTGGGGCGCATACAACCAGGACGTCACGCGCGCCCGCTCACTGCCTGCGGGGGCGCTCACCGAGTTCATCGCCGACCAGCCGGCGGCGCTTGCCGCAGTCAGCGGCGATGCAGCCAAGTTGGCGCTGCAGCGTGGCCTGGTCACGGCGCTGAAGAGCCGCCGGCAAATGGCCGACGAATTGAAGGGGCTGGTGGGCGAGGATGAAGATACGCATTCCTTCAGCTCCATCGGCATGCCGCAATATCTGGCCTCGGTGCGCTCCAAGCATGTTCTGAAATCCAAATCGGAGTCCAGGGTCGGCGTGGTCGTTGCCGCGGGGATGATTCTCGACGGCCGTCAACCGCCGGGCAGCATCGGCGGGGAAAGCACGTCGGATCTGTTGCGCCAAGCGCGCTTCGATAATGCGGTGAAAGCGGTGGTGCTGCGCGTCGACAGTCCGGGCGGCAGCATGTTCGCCTCGGAGCAAATCCTGCGCGAAGTGCAGTCCCTGCGTAAAGCCGGCAAACCTGTGGTGGTCTCCATGAGCACCTACGCCGCGTCCGGCGGCTACTATATTGCAGCAGGGGCGAATCAAATCTTCGCCAGTCCGACGACTTTGACCGGATCTATCGGCGTATTTTCCGTGGTGCCGACCTTTCAGCGCACTTTGGAGAAGCTCGGAGTCAAAGTCGACGGCATCGGCACGACACCGCTCGCTGGTGACATGCGCCTGGACCGCGCGCTCACGCCCGCGAGCCGTCAAATACTGCAGTCTTCCGTCGATCATGCCTATGCGGAATTCCTGCATCGTGTCGGCGATGGCCGGAAAAAACCGGTCGAGGAAGTGGATAAGATCGCGCAGGGCCGCGTCTGGGCCGGTGCCGATGCGCAGCGCATCGGATTGGTGGATCACATGGGCGGCCTGAAAGACGCCACCGACGCGGCGGCAAAACTCGCGCAATTAGGCTCTGACTATGATATCGATTACATCGAGACTGAATTGAGCCTGAAGCAACAACTGTTGATGCAGCTGCGCTCTGAGTCATTCGCCCTGGGTCAATTGGCTGGAATCATTGCACCGCGCAGCGAAATCGAGCGGGTTCTCGATCCCGTGCTCGAGCAGGCGCGCGCCATTGCCAAGCTGAATGACCCGCGCGGGCTGTACGCCTATTGCTGGTGCCGCGAACCGCGCATCGGCTTCAAAACGCTCGGCGGACATTAGAGCGGAGTGGATACCGCGGACGCAATACTCGGGCGCAGGAGCTGCCGAGCATTTACCGCCGAACCCGTCCCGGTCGACACCATTCGGTGCATTCTGGAAACCGCGCGGCGGGCGCCGTCCGGCGGCAACCTGCAGCCCTGGCATGTGCACGTGCTGTGGGGCGAGCGCATGCGGGAATTTCGCGAGCTTATGCCCGGCAAAGTGCAGAGCCAGCCGGAAGGCGAGGGCTGCGAATATCACGTCTATCCGCCCAATCTGAAGGAGCCGTACCGTAGTCGCCGCTTCAAATGCGGCGAGGACTTGTACGCGACCATCGACGTTGCCCGTGACAATCGGCGCGCGCGGTTGGCGCAGTTTGCCAAGAACTACGATTTTTTCGGCGCACCCATGGCGCTATTTTTCACCATCGACAGGATCATGGGGCCCGATCAATGGGCCGATGTAGGCATGTTCATGCAGAACGTCATGCTGCTGCTGCACGATGCGGGTCTCGCGAGCTGCCCTCAAGAGGCATGGTCCGTGTGGTACAAGACTGTCGGCAAATTCTTCAGCCTGCCGCCGCAGCATATGTTGTTCTGCGGCTTGGCCGTGGGCCACGCAGACAAGAGCGCGTCCATCAATCGCTTGATCACCGATCGTGCCGAGCTTGACGAGTTCGTGACCTTCGTCGGGCCATAGGCTGGCGGCGCACGCTCGATTCCCGGCGCGCTCGATTAAAGGCTGGACCAGTCCAGCGTGATCTTACCGGACTTGCCCGAATTCATGATCTCGAAACCCTCGAGGTAGTCGTGGATTCCTAAACGATGCGTGATCACCGGCCGCACGTCGAGGCCGCTTTGCAGCATGCTCGACATTTTGTACCAGGTTTCGAACATCTCGCGGCCGTAAATGCCTTTGATCACCAGGCCCTTGAAAATGACCAGGTTCCAGTCGATGGCGGTCTCGCCGGGCGGGATGCCGAGCATGGAGATGCTGCCGCCATGGTTCATGGTGCGCAGCATTTCGCGCAGCGCCGTGGCGTTGCCCGACATTTCGAAGCCTACGTCGAAGCCCTCTTCCATGCCGAGTTCGCGCATGGCGTCATCCAGAGATTCGCGCGTCACGTTGAGCGCCTTGGAGGCGCCCATTTTTGCGGCGAGCCCCAGCCGATAGTCGTTGACGTCGGTGATGACCACGTGCCTTGCGCCGCAGTGGCGCGCGATGGCCACCGCCATGATGCCGATCGGACCCGCGCCGGTGATCAGCACATCCTCGCCCACGACGTTGAAAGCCAGCGCCGTGTGCGTGGCGTTGCCGAACGGATCCAATATGGAGGCGATTTCATCGTCGATGGCGCCGGGCAGCTTGAACACGTTGCTGGCCGGGATGGTAAGGTATTCGGCAAACGCACCCGCGCGGTTGACGCCGACGCCCTGCGTGTTGCGGCATAAATGCCGCCGGCCGGCGCGACAGTTACGGCAGTGTCCGCAGGTGATGTGGCCTTCGCCGGAAACGCGGTCGCCTGTGGTGAAGCCGCGCACTTCACTGCCCATGTCGACGATTTCGCCGGCATATTCGTGGCCCACCGCCATCGGCACGGGTACGGTCTTTTGTGCCCAGGCATCCCAGTTGTAGATGTGCATGTCGGTGCCGCAGATGGCTGTGCGATGTACTTTGATGAGCACATCATTGTGACCCACCGCAGGTTCCGGGACGTCTTGCAGCCAGATGCCCGGCTCCGCACGCGCTTTAACCAGTGCTTTCATTCGTTGCCACCTGTCTTCATCCGACCGCCCTAGTGAATGACGCCGAGATCGCGTCCCGCCGACTTAAATGCTTGAATGACCTTATCGAGCTGTGCTCGAGTGTGTGCAGCGCTCAACTGGGTCCGAATTCGCGCTTTTCCATGGGGAACCACCGGGAACGCGAAAGCCACGACGTAGACGCCCTGGGCCTGTACTTGCTCGGCGAGCTTCACCGCCAGCGGCGCATCGCCCAGCATTACGGGAATGATGGGATGCTCTCCAGGGAGCAAATTGAATCCCAATTCCTGCATCTGCTCGCGGAAGTAGCGCGCGTTGGCGTGCAGTCGCTCGCGCAGGTCGGTCGACCCTTCCAGAAGGTCGAGTACCCTGATCGTGGCCGCCGCCACC
>JANYIY010000291.1 GCA_025358615.1 Gammaproteobacteria bacterium
TTGCTCGGTATCGGCGAACGCTACGAGGCCATGATCGCGGCAGATCGCGCCGCCGACGCGCGGTATCGCTGATGTTTCCGAGCATTCTTTTCTTTATTTTTTCCACGGTACTGATCGCCGCCGCGCTCGGCGTCATCCTGGCGAGAAACCCCGTGTACTCCGCATTGCTATTGGTGCTGTGCTTCTTCAACAGCGCCGTCATCTGGCTGCTGCTCGACGCGGAATTCCTGGGGATCGTGCTGGTGCTGGTATATGTGGGCGCCGTCATGGTCTTGTTCTTGTTCGTGGTCATGATGCTCGACATCAATCTCGAAGAACTACGCAAGGGTCTGGCAAGCTACTGGCCGCTGGCGGTTGCGGTGGCGGGTTTCGTGGTCTTTGCCATGATCAACGTCATCGTGGTGAAGCACCTGGGCGGCATGAGCCTGCGGGCGGCGCCGCAGATTGCCGCGGGCTATTCCAATACCCGGGAGCTGGGCACGGCCTTGTTCACGCGCTATGCCTACCCGGCACAGATTGCCGCCGTCATTTTGCTGGTGGCGAGCGTGGCGGCCATCGTGCTGACCTTGCGGCGGCGCCAGGGCGGCAAGCCGCAGAACATTGCGCTGCAGGTGGCGGCGCGCGCCAAAGACCGCGTGCGAATCGTCAAGATGGCCTCCGAGAAACGCCCATGATCACACTGACGTATGTGCTGACCTTGTCGGGAATTCTATTTGCGATCGCGGTCGCCGGAGTGTTCTTGAACCGCAAGAACGTCATCGTGCTGCTGATGTGCATCGAGCTCATGCTGCTGGCCGTGAACTTCAATTTCGTCGCGTTCGCACGCTACCTGGGCGACATCGGCGGCCAGATATTCGTGTTTTTCATACTGACGGTGGCGGCGGCGGAATCGGCCATCGGCCTGGCGATTCTGGTCGTGGTGTTTCGCGAACGGCGCAGCATCGAAGTCGAAGATCTCGACACGCTTCAAGGTTGAGGGACGAGCAAGGCATGCAGGGGATTTATCTCACGATCGCGTTGGCACCGCTGGCAGCGGCCGTCATCGCCGGATTGTTCGGCAAGGCCATCGGCAGGGCCGGTGCGCACAGCGTCACCATCTTGGGCGTGGCACTTTCCTGCGTGCTGTCATTCTACGTGCTCTATCAGTTCCTGTTCAACGGCATGTCGGCGTACGACGGCACGGTGTACACCTGGCTGGTCAGCGATGGCCTGACCATGAACGTCGGGTTCCTGATCGACCGGCTGTCTGCGTTGATGATGGTAGTGGTGACCTTCGTGTCCCTGATGGTGCACGTGTACACCATCGGCTACATGCACGATGACGCTGGCTACACACGGTTTTTCAGCTACATCTCCTTGTTTACGTTCTCGATGCTGATGCTGGTGATGTCGAACAATTTCCTGCAGTTGTTCTTCGGCTGGGAAGCCGTGGGCGTGGTGTCGTATCTGCTGATCGGATTCTGGTACACCCGGCCGACGGCCATATTCGCCAACTTGAAGGCATTCCTGGTCAATCGAGTCGGCGATTTCGGCTTCGTGCTCGGCATTGCTGCGGTGTTGCGCTACACGGGGTCGCTGGATTACGCCACCGTGTTCGCGCATGCCGATCAAATCGCGGCCGCGCAGGTTCAGGTCAGCAGCGGCATCGCATGGCCGGCAATCACCTTTACCTGCCTTTGCCTGTTCGTCGGCGCCATGGGCAAGTCCGCACAGGTTCCCTTGCATGTGTGGCTGCCCGATTCCATGGAAGGCCCGACTCCGATCTCGGCGCTGATTCATGCCGCGACCATGGTCACCGCCGGCATTTTCATGGTGGCGCGCATGTCGCCGCTGTTCGAGCTGTCCGAGGCGGCGCTGTCGACGGTGCTCATTATCGGCGCGACCACGGCGTTCTTCATGGGGTTGATCGGCATCGTCAGTAATGACATCAAGCGGGTGGTGGCCTATTCGACCCTGTCTCAACTGGGCTATATGACTGTTGCATTGGGCGTGTCGGCTTATGGCGCCGGCATTTTCCATCTCATGACGCATGCCTTCTTCAAGGCGCTGCTGTTCCTGGCAGCAGGCTCGGTGATCATGGCCATGCATCACGAGCAGGACATGCGCAAAATGGGCGGCCTGAAGAAGTACCTGCCGATCACCTACTGGACCTGCCTGGTTGGGTCGCTCGCCCTGATCGGTTTTCCCGGCACCTCGGGTTTCTTTTCCAAGGACGCATTGATCGACGCGGTTCATATGTCGCATAGGACGGGCCATTGGTACGCCTATTTCTGCGTGCTCTCTGGTGTGTTCATCACGGCGCTGTACACCTTTCGGATGTTCTTCATGACCTTCCACGGCCAGCCGCGCATGGATCAACATACCCGGGAGCATTTGCACGAGAGT
>JANYIY010000437.1 GCA_025358615.1 Gammaproteobacteria bacterium
TAACAAGCCAACGGCAGCGATGCCTGTGATCTGATCGTGACCCAGTACATGATCGGCTGTAACGACAAGTCCCAGGCGATAGCGGCGAGCGCGACGAGAATGCCCAGCGACGCACCGGCAGCAGCATATAAGCCGCGAAGGCGAGCGCATGCGAGGGCCAGATGGCCGATGAACCGGCAACGGATTTCGACAAGTATCCGAGCACGAACAGCAGCGGATACCCCAGCGCCAGATACAGCATCATGCGTCGGTCGAAGCGCCTGCCACTGCGCTCCTGCAGCAAATCGGTCCATGTCATCCTCGACCTCCGGCTGCTATCACAGCGTGTGGCGTAGATCCTGCAGCGCAAACCCCGCTAACGGCAGGTCCAAGCCGCGCAGCCATGCCATGGCCTTGAAGCGCTCCCCCATTTCGCCCGGCAACATCAGCTGGCGCGCCTGATTGGCCAGCCGTGCAAATTGATTGGCATCATCGCCGGCCATATTCTGCATTTCCTGGTCCAGCCCCAAGCCAGCCAGGAAGTAGCTCTGCGTCGTGAAGCCCGCGACTGCGAAGCCGGCTGTGCGCGAAGCCTCTGCCAACAAGGTGTAGTCCACCCACGCCGTAATGTCCTGCAATCCCGGAATCAGCAACGGATCGTTGCCGGCGCGATGACGGAAATGGCAGAGCAGCGTACCCTCGTGGCGCTCCGGCAGGTAATATTGTGAGCGCGGCAGCCCGTAATCGAACCAGAGCACCGCGCCGTTGCGCAATGAGCGGGTGACGTCGTGCGTCCAAGCGGTGAGTCGCGGACAGTACTCCGACACGTAGCCATCTTCCCAAGCGCTGCCGGCGTTCGCCAGCCGCCGCACGGCCTGTGCCCCCGGCAAACTTGCGGGCCGCGCGCTCAAGGCCAAACGGCCCGCCTCGATCACGACGCCGACTTCCTCGACCCGGTCGCGGTACCAGCGAAAGCGTGCAACCGGGAGGGCATCCAGCACCTCGTTGGCGAGAATGAGTCCATCGAAGGATTCCTCGGGCGGCTGATCGAGCCAGTACACGCGTTCCTGCAAGTGCGGCAGATGCTGCGCCAGAAAGCGCTGTTGACGCTCGCGTAGGTCGGCGCTGATCTCGAGAATCGAATAACGCGCCGGCAAGCGCCCCAGCGTCTCCAGCCGCGACAGCACATCGGCCGCGAGGCGCCCGCTGCCGGCGCCAATTTCCAAGATGGATCCGCCGCCGAGCGCGCCCAAGACTTGTGCGCACTGCCGCGCAACACAGGCGCCGAACAGGCTCGAAACTTCCGGCGCGGTCGTGAAATCGCCGTCGGCGCCGAATTTATGCGCCCCCGCGCTGTAATACCCCAAGCCCGGTGCATAAAGCACCAGTTCCATGTAGCGCTCGAAGCTCAGCCAACCGTCCGCTGCGGCGAGCTGCGCCGCCAAATAGTCATGCATGCGGGCACTGTGCCGCGCTTGTGCGTCATTCAGCAGGGATTTCACGCTGCGCAGCCATTGCGGTATCGTTGCAGCGCATGAACCCCAGTATCGAAAGTGCTTCGTTGCGCGACCAGGTGGTGCTGATCACCGGCGGCGCACGCCGCGTCGGCGCGCAGATCGCGCGCACGCTGCACGCGGCAGGGGCGAACATACTCATTCATTATCGATCCTCCACCGCTGCCGCAACCGCCTTGGCCGATGAATTCAATCATGCTCGTGCCCATTCGGCTGCGATTCATCCGGCGCATTTGTCGAATGCAGAGGCGCCGGATGAATTGGTGGCCGCCACACTTCGGGAATTTGGGCGCCTGGATATTCTAATCAACAATGCTTCGAGTTTTTATCCGACGCCGGTCGGTCAAATCACGCTTCCGCAGTGGGATGATCTCATCGGCAGCAACTTAAAAGCGCCCCTGTTTCTCTCGCAAGCGGCCGCGCCCAGTCTGGCGAAGCAGCGCGGACTCATTATCAATATGATCGATATTCACGCGCTGCGCCCGCTCAAGGGGCACCCGGTATACAGCACGGCCAAAGCCGGCCTCGCGATGCTGACGCGCGCCCTGGCGCGCGAGCTGGGCCCGGAGATTCGCGTCAACGGCATTGCACCGGGGCCGGTCCTGTGGCCGGAGGGTGACATGGACGAGGAGCTGAAGCGCGAAATCATCGAAAAGACGGCGCTCAAGCGGCACGGCACGCCGCGGGACATTGCACGGACCGCCCTGTTCTTGGCAAGAGACGCGTCCTACATCACCGGCCAGATCATCGCTGTCGACGGCGGCCGCAGCATATAGAGTCGGCGTCAGGAACGAGGCAGTTGCGGCAGTGATCCGTCGATCAACATCTGCTTGACGCTTAGGATGTCGGCGCCCAAGGGCCGGTCGTCGTCGTAGCGAGTTATGCGGGCGCGTAGCCAGCGATAAACCGCGTCTGTTTGCGGCGCGCGGGCCAGAGGCACTCGTTGCAGGTCGTAGGCCTGCGCCGCCGCCAGCAACTCAATGGCCAGGATGGTCTCGCTATGCTCGATGATCTTGAGCAGCTTGAGCGCGGCCGGCGTCGCGTGGCTGAGATGATCTTCCTGCAGCCCCGAGCTAACCCCGCCGTCAAGGCTGGCCGGCGCGGCGAGGCGTCGATTCTCTGCGACCAGCGACACCGCCGTGTATTGCGCAATCATGAATCCGGAACCTGCGCCCTCGTCCGCCGTCAAGAAAGCGGGCAGATTGCTCACCAGCGGGTTCACCAGGCGATCCATGCGGCGCTCCGCCATGGCTGCGACTTGCGCCACAGCAACACCCAACGCGTCTGCGCCAAGGCCAAGGGCCGCGCCGACTGCATTGGCGCCGGAGAGTGCGCGTGGCTCATCCGCGGTGCCGACGACGGCCGGATTGTCGGTTACCGATGCCAATTCAGCGTCCACGACCTGAGCAGCGTGGCTGAACAGATCGCGCGCGGCGCCGTGCACCTGGGGCACGGCACGCAGACTCAATGCGTCCTGGGTCCGCCGGCCCGCACTCTCCTTAAGCATGGCGCTGCCCTGCAAGGTTGCCCGCAGCCGCTCACCGACGCGGCGTACTCCCTCCGATACTCGCAGCCGCAAGGCGTCGGCATCGAATACCGCCAGCTGCCCATGCAGATTCTCGAATGTCATGGCGGCGACGACATCCGCCGCATCGAGCAGGCGCTCCGTCCTCGCCAGGGCGAGTGCCGACAGACCCGTGGCGCAGGGAGTTCCATTGACGAGGCTCAAGCCCTCCTTGGCACCCAGCACGAGTGGCGCAAGGCGCAGTGATTTAAGCGCCTCGGCACCGCTGATCGATCGGCCGTGCGACAACGCCGTCCCTTCCCCGATCAAAACCAACGCAATGTGCGCCATGTGGGTCAGGTATCCGACCGATCCCAAGGCTGGGACCTCCGGGAGGCAATCGAACTCGAGCAGTGCCAGCAGCCCGTCCACCACCGCGGGGCGCACCCCGGAAAAGCCGTGCGCATAATTGTTGATGGCGGCGGCAATGATGGCGCGCACCGCTGCGGGCTGCAGCGGGGGTCCGACGCCGACGGCGTGGCTCATGACGATGTTGCGCGACAAACGCTCCTGTTTTGACGTAGCAATGACCACGTCGCAGAGCGCGCCTACACCCGTGTTCACCCCATAGGCACGCAGGCCCTTACGAACGATTGATTCGACCAGCGTGCGCGCCGCGTGAATTCGCGTTTGCGCGGCCGCCGACAGCGCCAATGGCGCGCCTTCGGCGACGTCGGCTATCTGCCGCCAGGTCAGGGGGCGATCGAGAACAATTCGTTGCGGCATACGAGGTTGGCGATCGAGGTACGGCGGCGCAGCGGCCGGGTCTATGCCTTGGCGGCCGCGGCGACACGCGCCTGCCATTTCGCAAGATCATCGCGATCACGTCTTAGCTTTACGCCGACATCGCGCGAACTGCGGATGGCGCCCGGCTTGCTCAGCGAGAGACTGACCCAGGCGACCCCGAACTCATCCAACAGCAGCATGGCGATGTGCTGGGCCAGGGTCTCGACCAGGTGAAACTTCGACTCCTCAACGAACGCCAGCACGCGCTTGGCAATCCGCTTGTAATTGAGCGTGTCCTCGATGGAATCGGACAGCGCCGCCTTGGCGACATCGGCGCTGATCTCAATATCCACGATGACGGTCTGCTTGACCTGCCGTTCCCAGTCGAAAATGCCGATGATGGCCTCGGTTTTGAGCGCAGTGATGAAAATCGTGTCCATTAAGCCTTTGCTCCGATATCCCCAAGGTCCCAGTTCGCTCGCGCCTCGATCTGCAACAGACTTGGCTGCAAGCCGGCCGCCAGCCGCATACAGCCCGCCAATGCAATCATGGCCCCATTGTCCGTGCAGAACTCGGCGCGAGGAAAGTGCAATTGCGCTCCCGCGCCGCGCGCCACATCGGCCAGCCGTTCGCGCAGGCGGCGATTGGCGCCCACACCGCCGGCAACCACCAGACGCCGCTGACCCGTCAGTTCGAGCGCGCGGCGGCATTTCTCGGCAAGGGTCTCGACCACTGCTTCCTGGAAACCGCGCGCGACGTCTGCTCGAATCGCGTCGTCCAAAACGCGGCCGCGCAAGGCTACTAGGGCGGCGGTCTTCAAGCCACTGAAACTGAATTCGAGACCGGGCCGGTCGAGCATGGGGCGCGGAAATATGAAGCGATCGGCGCGCCCGGTCTCCGCCAGTTTCGCCAGGGCAGCGCCCCCCGGATAGGGCAGCCCCAACAGCTTGGCAGTCTTGTCGAAAGCCTCGCCGGCCGCATCATCCAAGGTTTCGCCGAGAATTCGGTACTCGCCGAGTCCCGCGACATCCACAAGCTGGGTATGGCCGCCGGACACGAGCAGCGCGAGAAACGGGAAGCGAGGCGGATCCGGCTCCAACAACGGCGCCAGCAGATGCCCTTCCAAATGGTGTATGCCCAGCACCGGCTTATCCCAAGCCAACCCTAAGCTGGCGGCAAAGCCCGCCCCCACCAGCAACGCGCCAATCAGGCCTGGACCTGCGGTATAAGCCACTCCGTCAATCGATTTCCGGCCGGACTTGGCATCGGCAAGCGCCTCCCGAACCAGCGGCAGCAGCCGGCGAACATGGTCGCGGCAGGCGAGTTCCGGCACCACCCCGCCATAGGCTTGGTGCATCGCGACCTGGCTGTGCAGCCGGTGCGACAGCAGGCCGAGGTCGGCGTCGTAGACCGCGACCGCCGTCTCATCGCAGGAACTCTCAATACCAATGACACGCATAAAGCCCCATAAACCACATAATCGCCCTGCGACGCCTCCACATAGAGGAGACCCCCCGGCGCCGCCTTTGCCTTTTGCCGGGGCGCACTTTAGAATGCGCCCCCCTGTCGCCGAATACCGGCGGCCGCGCCAACCATTTGAGGTTTGAATGCCCAGCGTTCGTGTTCGCGAGAATGAGTATTTTGATGCCGCCCTGCGGCGCTTCAAGCGTGCCTGTGAGAAGGCGGGTGTCCTCACCGAGCTTCGGCGGCGTGAATT
>JANYIY010000449.1 GCA_025358615.1 Gammaproteobacteria bacterium
GGCCATGCAGCGCCTGAAAGAGGCGGCGGAGAAGGCCAAGATCGAGCTGTCCTCGAGCCAGCAGACTGAAGTCAATCTGCCGTACATCACGGCGGATGCGGCGGGCCCGAAGCACCTGAACATGAAGCTGACCCGCGCCAAACTCGAGTCACTGGTGGAAGACTTGGTGAAAAAGACCATGGACCCTTGCCGTACCGCGTTGAAGGACGCCGGGCTGACCATGAAGGATGTGAGCGAAGTCATTCTGGTCGGCGGTCAAACCCGCATGCCGATGGTGCAGCAGGCGGTGAAGGACTTGTTCGGCAAGGAGCCGCGCAAGGACGTCAATCCCGATGAGGCCGTGGCCGTGGGTGCGGCGATTCAAGGCGGCGTGCTTTCCGGCGACGTCAAGGATGTGCTGTTGCTCGACGTGACCCCGTTGTCGCTGGGGATCGAGACCCTGGGCGGCGTCATGACCAAGGTCATCGAGAAGAACACCACCATTCCGACCAAGGCTTCGCAGACGTTCTCGACCGCGGACGACAATCAGACGGGCGTCACCATCCATGTGTTGCAGGGCGAGCGCGATCGCTCGACCGACAACAAGTCGTTGGGACGGTTCGACCTGACGGATATTCCAGCGGCCCCGCGCGGCATGCCGCAGATCGAAGTGGCTTTCGACATCGACGCCAACGGCATATTGAATGTGTCGGCGAAGGATGTGAAAACCGGCAAGGAACAGCGCATCGTCATCAAGGCATCGAGCGGCTTGTCGGAGGCGGAGATCAAGCGCATGGTCGGCGATGCCGAGGCGCATGCCGAAGAGGACAAGAAATTCCGCGAACTGGTGAGCGCGCGTAACAAGGCCGACGCAACCATTCATACGGTTGAGAAGGCGCTGAAGGATGCCGGCGACAAGGTCTCCGAGGATGAGAAGAAGGCGGCGGTCGAGGCGGTGGCGGCACTGAAGACGGCAATCACCGGCGACGATCACGACGATATCGAAGCCAAGACTAAAGCCCTCGAGCAGGCATCGAGTGCGGTGCTGCAGAAAATGTATGAACAGTCGGCGGCGGGCGCGGGCGCGGGCGCGGCAGGCGGGGCAAGCGGCGGCGATGGCGGCCACCCGGGACATACCGAGGCCCCCAAAGATGATGTTCTCGATGCCGAGTTCGAAGAAGTTAAGGACGATCGCAAGAAAGCATAAAAGCTTGGGTCTGGTATTGTCTTGACCCGAACCGCCGGTATGAGTACCGGCGGTTCGCTTTTATGGAAAGTCCGCAGGTGAGTAATGGCGAAGCAGGATTACTACAAGCTCCTCGACGTGGCTAGAACCGCGACGGAAGCCGAAATAAAAAAGGCGTATCGGCGCCTCGCCATGAAATACCATCCGGATCGCAATTCCGGCGACCCGGAATCCGAACATAAATTCAAGGAGTGCAAGGAGGCCTACGAGATCCTGTGCGACGCTCAAAAACGCGCCGTCTACGACCAGTTCGGTCATGCCGGCCTGGAAGGGGGCCGCGGCGGCGGCTTCAGCGCCGGTGAGGCATTCGGCGACATTTTCGGTGAGATGTTCGGCGACATATTCTCCGGTGGCCAACGCGGCCGCACCCAGGTATTTCGCGGCGCCGACTTGCGCTACGAACTGGAGCTCGATCTCGAGCAGGCCGTGTTCGGTACCGACACCGAAATTCAGATTCCCTCCCTGGCGGAGTGCCACACCTGCAAGGGTTCGGGCGCCGCCAAGGGTTCCACTCCGAAAACCTGTGATACCTGCCATGGCCAGGGTCAAGTACGGATGCAGCAGTCGATATTCACCATCCAGCAGCCCTGCCCACGCTGTAAGGGCCGCGGCAAGATCATCAGCAACCCCTGCGATTCCTGTTATGGCCAGGGCCGCGTCCGGCAGGAGAAGAAACTGGCGGTGAATGTGCCCGCCGGAGTCGACACCGGCGACCGCATCCGCCTGAACGGCGAGGGCGAGGCCGGCCGCAACGGCGGTCCGGCCGGTGATCTGTACGTGGAAGTGAAGGTGCGCCAGCACGCCATCTTCGAGCGCGACGGCAGTCACCTGTCCTGCGAGATTCCCATCAGCTTCACCACCGCAGCCTTGGGCGGAGCGGTGGAGGTGCCGACCTTGAGCGGCGAGGTGGTCCTGAAAATACCCAGCGAAACCCAGTCCGGCAGAGTGTTCCGGGTGCGTGAAAAGGGGGTTCGCCCGGTACGCGGCGGCGGTGCCGGCGACTTGTTCTGCCGGGTGGTGGTGGAGACTCCGGTGAGCCTGGGAGCGGAGCAGAAGGAGCTGCTGAGGAAATTCGAGGCTTCGTTGCAGCAGGGCAGTCATCAGCCGCGCGAACAATCTTTTTTCGAGGGCGTGAAAAAATTCTTCACCGGCGTGGTCGAGTAGCGTAATGCCGGCGCTGGCGATTTTTGGCATCACCGGGCGCATGGGGCAATCGTTGCTGCGCGCGCTGCACGAGTCGCCCGCATTCCACCTGAGCGGCGCGATCGCCTCCAGTGCCAGCGCGCGCCTGGGACGAGAAGCCGCCGGCGAGGGCGCCCCGACCGGTGTGTTGATCACTGCCGACTCCGCTGCCGGGATCAGTGGCGCGGCGGTCGCCGTTGATTTCAGCCTGGCTGAGGGTGTCGCCGCACACGCCACCGCCTGTGCCGCGGCCGGGATTCCGCTGCTGATCGGCGCCACCGGCATCGATGCGGCAGGCCATGGCGTTCTGGCGGCGGCGGCGCGAAACATTCCCGTGCTGATTGCGCCGAACACCAGCGTCGGGGTGAGCGTGGCGGCCAAACTGGTGTCGCTGGCCGCCGCAGGCTTGGGGTCATCCTATGATGTGGAGATCTTGGAGACGCACCACCGCATGAAACGCGATGCGCCGTCGGCAACCGCTCTGGCCTTGGGCGAGGCCGTTGCTCGCGCCAGGGGCCAGACCTTGAGCGAAGTCGCCGCCTACAGCCGCAGCGGCCGTCACGAGGCGCGCAGCTTGGGCAGCATCGGGTTTTCCAGCCTGCGGGCCGGGGACGTCGTGGGAGAACACACGGTAATCTTTGCCGCGGACGGGGAGCGCGTCGAAATCACGCACCGCGCCACCGATCGCATCACGTTCGCGCGGGGCGCGCTGCGGGCGGCTGAATGGCTGATAGGGCGGCCTGCCGGCCTGTACGACATGCACGATGTTCTCGGAATTTAGAAGAAGCATGGACAGTCATCGCGGGCATCGTTAATATTCGCGCCCGGAAACTGATGGCGAATTACCCATGAAGCGGGAGGACGTTCTGAAGGAGCGCCTCCCGCTTTGCGCATCTGCGGAAAGCGCCGTAGCGCAAAGCGAGGAACCGGAGTGTCGACACCTGCAGTGCTAGCTCTCGAAGATGGCACCGTGTTCCGTGGCGTCTCAGTAGGCGCAAAAGGCAACACGACTGGTGAAGTAGTTTTCAATACGGCAATGACCGGCTACCAGGAG
>JANYIY010000327.1 GCA_025358615.1 Gammaproteobacteria bacterium
GGGATCGGCTTTGCGATCCCGGTCAACATGGTCAAAGGCGTGATGGATCAGCTGATCAAGTTCGGCCAGGTCAAGCGCGGGGTGCTGGGGGTCCAGATATATAACGTGACCCCGGATATCGCCAAGGAATTCGGCCTCACCGAATCGAGCGGCGCCCTGGTCGCCGGCGTTGCGTCGGGCTCGGCAGCCGAACACGCCGGGGTGAAGACCGGCGACATCATCACTTCTATCAACGGCGTCGTCATGAAGGACGCGGGCGAGCTGCGCAACACCATCGGCATGCTGCGCGTCGGCGACAAGGTCGAGATCGGGTTACTGCGTGACGGCAAGCCGCGCAAGGTCACCGCACTGATCGCGGATCGCAGCGAAGTCGAATCGGCCAATGCGGTCGACATCAATAAAGGCCTGGATGGCGCGGAACTGGCCGATGCCCCCGACGCCGGCGGCGTTCTGATAAAAACCGTCCAGGAAGGCAGCCCGGCGGCACAAAATGGCTTGCGCGCCGGCGATTTGATCGTCGGCGTCGGCCGAACACCGGTGTCCAACACCAAGACGTTCAAGGAAGCAGCGAAGAATGCCAACGTTCTGGTGCTCAATGTGCGGCGCGGCTCCACGGCGCAGCTAATTCAAATTCGCTGACGACCATGCGAGCGCAATCCATCGTCGTGCTCGGCGGGACCGGATTTCTCGGCACGCGTTTGGTCGCCCGATTGATCAAGGACGGGCATCGTGTCACAGTGTTGTCGCGCGACCGGGAACAGCACAAGCACCTGCTGGTGCTGCCGGGGCTGACCCTGGAGAACTGCGATGTCTACGAGGAACCGCAACTAAGCGAGTGCTTTCGCGGCAAGGACGTCGTGATCAATCTCATCGGCATCCTCAACGAACGCGGATTCAGCGGCGCGGGATTTCGGCGCGCGCACACCGATCTAACCCGGGGCGTACTGCAGGCGGCCCGTTCCGCGGGAGTCGAGCGGCTGCTGCAGATGTCGGCACTGAAGGCTGCCGTCGAAGCACCGAGCTACTACCTGCGCTCCAAGGGCGACGCCGAGCAGCTGATTCGCGAAGGCAGCGGCTCCTTGGACTGGACTATTTTACAGCCGTCGGTGATGTTCGGACCCGGCGATTCATTCTTGAACCGCTTCGCCCGTCTGCTCGCCGTGATCCCTTTTGCCCTACCCCTGGCAAGGCCGCACTCGCGTTTCCAGCCGGTGCTGGTCGATGATGTGGTCGAAGCGCTGCGCCGCTGTCTGCGTGGCGGCGCCTCCAGCCGCCAGACCTACGAACTCGGCGGTCCGCAGGTTTATACCCTGGGTGAAATCGTCGGTTTGGTTGCCAAACTCACCGGCCATCGCCGCTGGATCGTGGGTCTGCCGGATTTCGTGGCGCGGATGCAGGCATTTGCCATGGACTTCGTGCCGGGGCGGCCGTTCTCCAGCGACAATTTCCGCTCCTTGACCATCGACAGCGTATGCACAGAAGACGGTTTCTCAAGGCTCGGCATCAAACCGCAATCCATGGTTGCATCCGCCCGGCAGTACCTGGGCGCACACGAAGACAATGCCCGCCTCAGCCAGAACCGCGCCAGCGCCGGCCGCGCCTAGGAGACTGCATGCACCGACTGCGCAAACCTTACCTGCTTTTTCTCGGCGATGTGCAGGACAAGCTGACGGCGAAAACCGCATTCGGTCTCAAGGACTGGTGCGGCGAAGATGTAATCGGCGAGTGGAGCTTAGAGGGTTGCGGTGTGACGCTCGGGCTCGAGCGCCTGTCGCCGACGCAGGCCGCCGCTCGCGGTGCCGGATCGATCATCGTCGGAATTGCGCCGACCGGTGGCAAGCTGCCGCCTCATTGGATAGCCGAGCTCGAGGCTGCGGCGCAAGCCGGCATAGATGTCGTGAGCGGACTGCACACGCGCCTCACTTCGTTCCCCGAGCTGGTGCAAGCCGCAGCCCGGCGCGGGGTCCGGCTCATCGACGTGCGGCACAGTGAAGCGGCCTATGGCGCGGCGAGCGGCCGCAAGCGCAGTGGCAAGCGCGTGCTCACGGTCGGCACCGATTGCGCGCTCGGCAAGAAGTACACCGCTCTCGCGCTGGCCAAGAATTTACGCTCCCGCGGTGTTGCCGCTACATTTCGGGCGACGGGACAGACCGGCATCATGATTTCCGGCGAAGGCATTGCCATCGACGCGGTGATTGCGGATTTCATCGCGGGGGCGGCGGAACAGCTATCGCCCGACAATGCGGCGGATCACTGGGATGTAATCGAAGGGCAAGGATCCCTGTTCCATCCCGCGTATGCTGGCGTCACCTTGGGGCTGTTGCATGGATCGCAGCCGGACGCCATCGTGCTCTGCCACGATCCATTGCGCCGCACTATCGATGAGTACCCGGATTTCCCGATTCCCGATCTGCAAGTGGTCATCGACGACTATCTGCGCGCCGGCCGGCTCACCAATCCCGCCATTCGCTGCGTCGGATTGAGCATTAATTCCTCGAGCCTCGCCGATACGGACTGCGCCGCCTACTTTGCGCGCCTGACGGCCGAGCTCGGATTGCCGGTGTGCGATCCGGTACGCACGGGCGTCGCCAGTCTGACGAGCGCCCTGCTCGCGATCTAAAACGCCGCGGCGATGGTCAGCGCCGTTGGATAGGGCTCCGGATGGTCGCGATTCGTCAGGATGATGACGCTGATGCGGCGCTGCGGATAGCGCACGATCACATTGCGGAATCCGACGGACTCGCCGGAATGCCATAGCGCATCACCGGAAACGCGCCAGCCGAACCCGTATTGAATGGCGGGGTCGTCGCTGTCGATTGCGGGTACGAATGCCTGGCGCAGAGACTCGGGGCGCAGCAGCCGGTCGTCATACAGTGCAGCATCCCATTTCGCGAGGTCATCGATGGAGGAGTAGATTCCGCCATCGCCGAGCGTTGCGCTGGTCAGGCTCTGATCGGTGCGCTGCCAGGAAGTTGCGGATTTGCTGTAGCCAAAGGCGCGATTTGCAACTTCCGAAATACCCTCTTCGTAGGCAACGGTATGCAGCATGCCGAGCGGCTGGAAAATGCGCCGCCGCAGAAAGTCGGCGAAACTGAGGCCGGAGGCGCGCGCGACGATCAGTGCCAGCACGACGTAGCCGCTATTGCTGTAGCGGAATTTTGTCCCCGCAGGGAAGTAACCTCTGCCGGGCGCTTCGAGCAGTGTAAGAACGTCGGCATCGTGCAATTGCGAGCATATTGCTCGAGGAATCAAGTCCTCGAAGTCAACTAGCCCTGCGGTATGCGCAAGCAAGTGGCGTATCAGGACTTCATTGGCGCTATCGGCAAGGCTCGGCAACCACTTGCGTGCCGGGTCGTCGATCGACAGGCGCCCGTCTTCCGCCAACAGCAGTATCGACGCCGCAGTGAACTGCTTGGTCATCGATGCGAGCCGGTAATTGGTTGCGGGAGTTGCGGCGAGGTGCGCTTCGAGATTGGCAAGACCGTATGCGCGCCGCACGATCGCTGCACCGGCCTTAAGGACGGCGACGCAGGCGCCGGGGACCTCGCCACTGTACATGCCCATGAGCGCGTCAATCACTACGAACCGCGAGGCCCTGGGAATTCGCGCGCCGCCGCGATGATCCACTCGCGAAATTGCGCCACCTTGGGCAGCGCCAAAAAGCTCTTCGGACAGACGAAGTAATAGGCTGAGGCTAACGGCACGACTTCTTTGGCGGCCAGCCGCAAAGTGCCCTTGTGTAGCGCGCGGCTGACCACGGTCCAGCGTACGAGCGCATAGCCGAGGCCCTCTTCCGCGGCGATCATGAGGCCCGCCGAATCATCGATGGTGGGCGCGCGCGAGTTCCAGGCCGCTGCCTCGTCGGTTCGCCGCCACACGCTCCACGGCGCATCGTCGCCGTCGAGCAAGGGATATTTGCTCAAGTCCGCGCCGCGTTCGATCATTCCATATTGTTTGATCAGATCCGGGCTGGCCACCGGCACCAGCCAGTCGTCCAGTAATTTCTCACTGTGCAGGGTCGGATAATTCCCACGACCGAAGCGAATGGCAACGTGATGAGTGGAGCGCGAGAAATCCACCAGTTCGCGCGAGGTGTGAAAGCGCAGCTCGACGTTCGGGTACTTGCGGCGAAATGAGCGAATGCGCGGCAGCAGCCATATTTGCAGAAACGATGCCAGCAGAGTGAGCTGCAGCGGCCCGGCGCGGCGATGGTGCCTGATCTGCTGCAAAGCCGACTCGAGTTTTTCGAGGCCGGCGCGAACCGCGGGCAGCAATTCGAGACCCTCTTCGGTGATTTCCACACGGCGGCCACTGCACCGGAACAGCGGTACTTGGATATACCCCTCCAGCGTTTTGATCTGCTGGCTGACCGCGGCCGGCGTCACGTTGAGCGCATCGGCGGCGGCCGAGAAGCTCAAGTGGGTGGCCACCGCTTCGAACCCCCGCAAGGCTCCCAACGGCAATCGGTCGTAGGCGGTCGGCACCTTAAGTTTTCCTTAACTGACTGTCAGGCATTGCATTTGTTGCGCAATCGCGGCTGGAGCAATCTGTTGCTTGTCGAAATCAATCTCTGCTTAAGAGCTACATCATGAACCCTATTTATCTTGCCACAAGACTCGCACAGGGGTTGCTGGCCGTCACCATCGTGTTCGCTCTCGGGCTCGCGTTTCAACTCACGCTGGTGTATTGAACGCGCCTCATGTGCTGCCGCACAGCAGGGCATCGCGCTGCTGTTGATCGAGTCTCGCCAATTGGCGGGCCCGGGCGTAAAAGGCAGTGAGGTCTCCAGCCACTGCCTTCAGCTCGCGCCCGAAGCCCGGCACACAAGCAAAATACGTCGCGACCGACGCCAGATGGGCATTGTTGAGATCTTCGGCGAACCAGGATTCGAACGGAGCGTGTCCGCCCCACGCCTGCTTGAGGAGCGCAAACGACGCATGCAAAGAAGCAAATGCGGCGCGCTTGCGCTCCCGCATCTGCTCGGGCGCCACCCGGGACGCATACACGGCGCGCAGCTGCGCGCGCGTCGCGCTCAATAAGTCGATCACCGTCATATAGTGCTGCTCCTGCAGCAGATGGGCCGCCAAATCCGCGTCGCGGCCTTGGGCGCTGAGCCAGCGCCGCACCCCCTCCTCTTCAACCGTGGTCGCGAGTGCTTCGTTGAACGCAGAGTCGTTCGGCACGTACAGCAGCTGATGCGTTAGTTCGTGAAATATGATCGCAGCCAGCTCGACATCGTTCCAGCCCATCATGGTGTTCAGGACCGGGTCATTGAAATGCCCCAGCGTCGAATACGCCGCTACCCCACCGACCGTGACATCGAAACCTGCAGCGCGCAGCCCGTCGGCAAAACTGCGCGCCCGGCCCTCCACGAAATATCCGCGGTAGGCAACGCAGCCGACGATGGGGTAGCACCACTGTTTCGGGTCGATCGAGAACTCCGCTGCGGCGACGACGTTCCATACCACGTAGCGTCGTCCCACATCCGCGTAGCTGCGATAACTGCCGTTGTCCGGCAGCCCCAGCTCACGGCTGGCGAAATCGCGTATGGCGGCAACGGCTTTAAGTTGGCTGCGCAGCGCCGCGGGCGTCGCTGCAGCGCCTATCACACGACCGATGGGCTCGCGTTTGGACATCAAGTCCAGCTGACCCTCGGCGCTTTGCAATAGGTAGCAGCCGCCGCCCGCAGCCGC
>JANYIY010000487.1 GCA_025358615.1 Gammaproteobacteria bacterium
CAAATGCATGGCCGCGGTACTATTGAGCTACGGCTTTACGACACCGGTGTTTGCCGATACCGTCGTAGTGAGCGCCGACCACCTGGTCGACGTGTTGGCTGGACGCGTTGTCGATCATCCGCAGATCACCATCGTCGATGGCCGCATCACGGCGGTCGCCGCTCAAGGATCCGCCATACCGCCCGCTGCGCGCCGGGTTGATCTCTCCGGCATGACCTTGCTGCCCGGGCTGATCGACATGCACACGCACATCACCTCCGACCCGCGTTACGGCGGCTATCGCGGACTGGAATTCACGGACAACTTCTGGACCGTCGTCGGTGTCGCCAATGCGCGCAAGACCATCGAGGCGGGCTTCACCACCATCCGCAACGTGGGTTCCGGCAATTACGACGATGTGGCCATCAAGCAGGGCATTGAGCAGGGTTTCGTGCCCGGGCCGCGCATCGTTCCTGCAACGTACGCCATCGGCGCCACTGGCGGGCATTGCGACGACACGGAATTTCCACCGTCGATTTCCGTGCCCGCACCAGCGGTGGCCAACGGCGCCGCGGACATTCGCGCAACGGTGCGCAAACTGCGCAAGTACGGCGCCGAGGTAATCAAGTTCTGCGGCACCGGCGGCGTGTTCTCCAAGACCGACACGGTGGGTGGACAGCAATACGACCTGACTGAAATGAAAGCCCTCGTCGATGAAGCCCACATGCTGGGGTTGCGGGTCGCGGTGCATGCCCATGGCACGGCCGGGATCAATGACGCCATACGCGCGGGTGTGGACACCGTCGAGCACGCCAGCCTCGCAGATGCAGAATCTTTCGCGCTGGCCAAGCAGCATGGAACTTGGTTCTCGATGGACATTTACAATGACGACTACATCATGGCGGAGGGTGAAAAGAACGGCGTGTTCCAGGAATCTCTGGAAAAGGAGCGCAAGATCGGCTTGAAACAGCGCCAGACTTTCCAAGCCGCCGTCAAAGCCGGAGTGAAGATGGTTTTCGGCACCGACGCCGGCGTGTATCCCAATGGTTATAACGCGCGGCAGTTCGCAACCATGGTCAAGTGGGGAATGACGCCGATGCAGGCGATCCAGGCCGCTACTGCCAATGCGGCCGAGGCCCTCGGCCGCAGCACCGATGTCGGGGCCATCGCGGTCGGCCGTTACGGCGATCTGATTGCCGTAACCGGAGACCCTCTCGCCGACGTTACTCGCCTGCAATCCGTGAGCTTCGTCATGAAGGGCGGCGACGTGGTCAAGGGACCCGCCCCATAGACGAGAACTAATTTCCGCCGATGAGACCGGCGGTTACATTGATGGCAAATCCGAGTATGGATGCGTTGAAAAGAAACGAGATCAGCGTGTGCGCCAACACCCATTTGCGCACGCCGGCTTCCAGAGTCGACACGTCCGCGGTCTGACAGGCGGCGGCAATAGTGAAGGAGAAATAGGCGAAATCCCAGAATACGGGCAGCGGGGTCTCGGGAAAACGCAACGGACGATGTTCTTCCTTTGCACTGTAGAAACAATCGGCGTAGTGCGTCGTGAACATGCCCGGCACGAGTAACCAGGAATTGACCAGCGTGGCGGCCGCCAGCACGAAGTGCGCGACGCGTGCGGCCCCCGTCGCGTGTCTCATGGTCGCCAGCGGCACGACGATGGCAACCAGACTGAGCAGCGCCGCCAGGATGACCACGATCAGGATAATGGGCCCCGATGCGTCTTCTTCTATGTACTTCGTGCAAATCTGTTCGGCAGTCAGGCGCGTCATCCAGACGAACAAGAGGCAGAGAAACAGTGCTACCCCGCAATTCCAGCAAACCAGCACGCGGTTCAAAGCCGACCAATGCGCGGGCAGCAGGAAATAAATCACGCTGCCGACCGCCACGGAGATCCACAGCCGCGGATGGTTGAACAGCAGGTTTTTCATTGCGGCCAACGGCAGCGTTTCGGGCTACTTGGTTTCTTTGGCGACCAGGTATTTCACGAGTTCGACCAGCGCGTCGTTGCCGCCGGCGGATTCGACATTCACGCGATACTTGCCGTTCACGATGATGGTCGGAGTGCGATCCACCTTGTATGCCTGAATCAATCCCTCGGCCTTGCGAGCCTCGACGTCTACCGCAAATGACTTGGAGGCCGCCAGGAATTTATCGATGGGCACGCCCGCCTGGGACTTGTAGAACTTCGCGGCATCCTCGATGCTCGGCAGATGGCTCTTGATGCCCCGCGTCGCCGGGTCGATCACGGCCAACTCATTGGTCTGCCACACGGCCTTGAACATGGCATCGTGGGTCTGTTCTGCGACGCCGAGATTCTGTGCGGTGAGGTAGGCGAGCTGAAACATCGGCCAGTCCTCGGCAGGGTTGAACGAGGCCGGTAGATAATCCAGCACGGCATTCGGGGGCAGGCTGGACTTCAATTTGTGCATGGTGGGCACGAATAAATTGCAGGCCGGGCAGGCGTAGGAGAACACCTCAGTCACCCCCACCTTGCCCGCAGGCAGCGACGTCGTGTGCGGCGGCACGATCAAGAAATAATTTACGCCCTCGGTCCAGGTGGGTGCGCTGCGCACGGGTGCGCAAATGCTCAATGTCAGCACGGCCGCCAACGCGGCGCAATTCAGTAATTTCATCAAGACTCCTTGGAGGTGCACGCTTCCCCTCAATTTGACCTTAAGTGTTCGAGCGTGTCGAGAACAATGCGCGCCGCCCCTTGGGCGCCATCTTCGGCGGCCAGAGACTCGCCCACCTGCCGCGCGCGCGCCGCTGCGAGGCCCCAGCGCGATGAACGGATGCAGGTCGCCCAGCGACCCCACAGTGGCAAGTACTACTTTGCGGCGCATGCGATAAATCTAGGCGTTACGCGAGTCGCTGATTCTAGCTATAGTTTGCGCATCGCGCCCTGGGCGCGGCTGCGGATGGTGAAGTGTGAAGAAGTGTTAAACGATCCCCTCGATTCCCAAGCTGACACGCAGCCGCACGGCCCTGTGGCCTTCGTACGCAGGCACTGGCTTGCACTCCTGATCGCGATCGTCGTCACAGGATTGATGATTGCATTATTTACCTATTTGCGTCATAAGCAGCCGGACACGGCGGCGATGGGTGGACGGGGTGGCCAGAACGGGCCGGTTGCCGTGTCCGTGGCTACAGCCGCATCCGGTGATATTCAGCTGCGCATTCCGGCCTTGGGGACCGTTACCCCGCTCGCCACGGTGACACAAAAATCGCAGGTCGACGGTCGCCGGGAGAGCGTGAGCTTCAAGGAGGGCCAAGCGGTCAAAAAGGGCGAGGTCGTCGCGCGGGTGGACGCGCGCCCGTTCGCTATCCAACTCCACACGGCCGAAGCCTCGCTCTTCCGCGACGACGCGCAGCTCCGCAATGGCAAGCTGAATCTTGATCGCTACGAGACGCTCAAGAAGGG
>JANYIY010000331.1 GCA_025358615.1 Gammaproteobacteria bacterium
CATCGGCATCGGCGCCGGCGCCGGGTGCAGCGGCCAGGTGCTGGTGCTGCACGACATGCTGGGGGTAACGGGCGGCGAGCCGCTCAAGTTCGTGCGCAACTTCATGCAAGGCGGCGACAGTGTCGAGGCGGCCGTACGCAAATACATCGCCGAAGTGAAAGGCGGGCGATTTCCGGACGACGCGATTCACAGCTTCTGACCGGAACCAGCGTGCACATCATCCAGACGGCTGCCGAATTGCGTGCAGCTCGAAAGCCCGGCCAAGGCATCGCGCTGGTGCCCACCATGGGCAATCTGCATGCAGGTCATTTGTCGCTGGTGCGCATTGCGCGCGAGTGCGGTGATCTGGTGATGACCAGCATTTTCGTCAACCGCCTGCAGTTCGCCCCGCACGAGGATTTCGCCCAGTATCCGCGCACTTTCGAGCGCGATTGCCAGCTTTTGGCCGACAGCGGCTGCGACATCGTATTCGCACCGAACGACGCCGAGGTGTACCCGGAGCCTCAAGGCTATACGGTGCATGCACCCGCCGGTCTTGCCGGCATCCTCGAAGGCGAGGTGCGGCCGGCGTTCTTCACCGGTGTGTGCACCGTCGTGCTGAAGCTATTCAACATGGTTCAGCCCGCCACGGCGGTGTTCGGCAAGAAGGACTATCAACAACTGCTCGTGATCCGCGGCATGGTGCGGCAGTTGGCGTTGCCCATCGAAATAGTGGCCGCGGAAACCGTGCGCGACGCTTCCGGACTGGCCTTGTCATCGCGCAATGGATACTTGAGCGACTCGCAGCGTGAGCAGGCAGCGCAATTGCAGACTGCCTTGAACATGCTGGCCGCGGCGGTGAAATCCGGCCGCGCGGATTGGCAGATGCTGGAGGGGGAAGCGCGAGAATTCTTGAGCGCCGCGGGCTGGCAGCCGGACTATGTGTCTATACGGCGTCGCACTGACCTGGGCGAGCCCTCGAGAGGCGAGGCGTTAGTGGTCCTCGCGGCTGCCAGGCTTGGCGGCACACGACTCATCGACAATCTGGAAATTTAGACGGCGCGAGGAACTCGATGGGCCGATTTCATTCCCGATTCATCCGCTCCGCGGCTACCGCATATACGTTTAGTTTCGCGATCATGTTCACATTCGCGATTACTTCGGCCGCGTGCGCCGCCGCGCGCGACGCGGACGTAACTGAGCCTACGCTCCGACCCATGAGCGAACTCGTACCCACGGCGGTTATTCACGTCGGCAAGACTGCCGACTGGGTTGCCATCACCGCCGATGCCGTCTGGGTCGCGAGCACGGGGCCGTATGCCGTGCATCGCATCGATCCTAAAACCAACGAGCTACTGGCAACGGTGACACTGCCGGGCGAGCCCTGCGCCGGACTTGCAATCGGATTCGGCAGTCTCTGGGTTCCGCTGTGCACAGCGACGCCCTCGCTGGCAAAAGTGGATCTCACCGGCAATCGTTTGACGGCGGTCTTTACGGTGGGTCCCGCCGCCGCGGAGGGCGGTATCACCACCAGTGTCGACAGCGTCTGGCTGATCGTTGATAGATTGGGCAGCTTCGCGCGCATCGACCCCGCCAGCGGGGCCACCCGCCAGACCGTCAAGTTGCCGGCCGGCTCCTACAATCCTTACTTCAGCGACGGGGTGATCTGGGTGACTCGAGCCGAGGGAGCGGCAGTTACCGCCCTCGACGCCGCCAGCGGCGCGATACTCTCGACGGCGCACACCGGGCCGAAGCCTCGTTTCCTCACGGCAGCGGCCGGCGCCATTTGGACTCTCAATCAGGGTGATGGCACTTTGACTCGCATCGACGCGCAAACCCGTCAGGCGACCAAGACCATTGCTCTCGGCACCCCCGGTCACGGCGGCGATATCGGGGCCGGGGCCGGGAAGATATGGACCACCATGCCCAAGATGCCGCTCTCTGCGATCGACATCCAAACGACCTCGCTGCAGTGCCGCTGGGCCGGCCCGGGCGGTGATTCGCTCGGCATAGGCCACGACGCAATCTGGCTCACCGACTACCACGGCGGAACTTTGTCGCGGATCGCTCTTAAGGATGCCGTCGCGCACTGTAATCCGCTGCCCTAGCGGGTACTGACCGGTCGACTACGCCTTGCGGCCGGAGGGCTTGACGATGCCGACAGACTCCGTCTCAGGGTCAAAGACGATTTGCGCCTCGCCGCGTTTGAGTTGACTGATGACATGCGCCACTTTGTCCTCCAGCGAAAACTCCTTCTCGCCGTAATCGGTTCCCTCACGCAGCACATAGGACTCGACCACGGCATGCAGCAGTTCCGCCGCCAACTCGGTGTACGGAACCACCACGGTTTGCGGAACCTCGCCTGCCGCTGAATTGTCCTCCACCTACGCACCCACCCGGCGCGCAAGCCAGGTATCCAGATGGCCGGCGAAGGCGTTACGGTTCGCCTGGGTCAGCGGCGGCGGACCTCCGCCGACATTGCCGCTCGAACGCATGGTGTCCATGAAATCACGCATGGCCAGAACCCCTCGAATGGTGTCGGGCGAATAACGCTCGCCGCGCGGATTGAGCGCCTCACCGCCCTTGGCTATCACTTCGGCAGCGAGCGGAATGTCCGCCGTGATGACCAGATCCCCCGCAGCGACGCGCCTGACGATTTCCCCGTCAGCCACATCAAATCCCGAGGATACTTGCACTGCGCGCAAGCTCGGGATGCGAGGAATCTGCAATGCTTGATTGGCAACCAACGTCACGCAAACCCCGGTGCGCTCGGCCGCGCGGAACAAAATATCCTTGATGACATTCGGACAGGCATCCGCATCGACCCAGATACTGCCGCCAGCCACATTTCGCCCCTACATTGTGCGCGCACGGGCATGCAATATACACGGCAGGGCTCGAGCCCACGGGAACACCGATTGCCCCATCGCGCCCGCACAAGGTCGATTCGCCGGTATGCGGGCGCATATTCATTTGACATTATTCAAAATGAAAACGCGAACTGATTGCAGATTCGAAAATTCCGGCCGGCGCATGCGCTCCTAGTGCAGCCAATGCAGTTTAATCACGGATATTGCAATCCGAGGAAAGTCATGGCGTCATTAATCAACAGATCCGGCGTCGATGTAACCATTCAGCCCGACACGCGTTGCGGCAATCCATGTCATCCGGCCCATGTATGCAGCGCCTGCACGCCATTCTGGAAGGCGATGCTGGAAACGGGACGATTTGAGGCCTACGTGCCGCCTACGTTTGAAGGCAGTGCTCCAAGTGCTCCACCGCCAGAACCCAATTTCTTCGACAGGAATGTCGACCTCGCGGGTCTCAAGTTAAGATCGAGGGGCGCCCATAGCTAGGCGTGCCCCGAGGCGCCGGCTATTTGCTGTTCCCGTAGGCCTGGATAAACTTGAACAAATAGTCGCGTTCTTCATAAAGCCCATCGACCGATTTGCGCTCATTGAGCCCGTGAACCCCGTTGCCATCCGGGTCGGAGAACCGCCCCGGCACACCGTAGGTTGGAATTCCTGCGGCGTTGAGATAGCGCCCGTCGGTGGCGCCGGTGGTCATCGCGGGCAACATCGCAACGCCGGGAAAGTGCTTTTGCGCCAGTGTCTTGGCGGTGCCATAAACCAGTGGCGTCAGCGGCGGCGGGGGTGGTGTCGGGCTGATCTCGCCGGTCGGAACTATGGTCAGCGAGGGGTCCGCGGCGGCCTTGACCAACTGTGCAAGGACATTCTCGATCGGATCGCCGGGAAACATCCGGCAATTGATATTGGCGCCCGCACGCTGTGCCAGCGCATTGTTGGCATGCCCGCCGTCCAGCCGCGTCGCCACACAGGTAGTGCGCAGCATCGAGTGGAAGGTCGGATCCTTCGAAACAATGGCGTTGGCTTCAAGGTCGTTAGGATTGGCGATCAGCCGCGTCATCGCCGCGCCCGCTTCGCCTCCGGTCAGTTTCGCCGTCTCGGTGAAATAAGCACGCGTCGTGTCGCTGAACTGCACCGGAAACTCATATTGACTGATGCGCACCAGCGCTGATGCTAGGCTGTAAATAGCATTATCCGGACGAGGCCGGCTGCTGTGGCCGCCCGGGTTGCTCGCCTCGATGCGAAAATCCTGATAAACCTTTTCGCCCGCCTGCATACCCAGTGAAAGCCGCTTGCCGCTCGCATCGCGCAGGCCGACGCTGCCTTCATTCAGGGCGAATTGGGCATCGATCCAGTCCTTGTGCTGGGTCGCCAGCCAGTCAGCGCCGTTGAAGGCGCCGCCGGTTTCCTCGCCACAGGTCAGGGCCAGTTTCAACGGCCGGCGCAGCTTGGTTCCAGACTGCTTCAGGCGCGCCATCGTATCCGTGAATATTGCCGCATGCGCCTTGTCGTCGGAGCTGCCGCGACCGTAAAAGTAGCCACCTTCTTCAACCAGCATGAAGGGATCGCGCGTCCAGTCCTCGCGCTTCGCCTCCACGACGTCGATATGCGCGAGCAGCAGAATCGCCTTGGCCTTGGGATCTGTGCCGTTCAGGGTCGCGACCAATCCGCCTTCTTTGGGATGATCGGGCACGCCGAACAACTGGATATCGCCATCCTTGAACCCGGCCGCTTTCAGCCGCGCCGCCATGCGCTCCGCTGCCAGCGTGCAACTCCCGGCGGAAAGAGTCGTATTGGTCTCGACCAGTTCGTTATAGAGGCCTCGGAACGCAGTTTGATCCGGCCGGATGTCGGCACTCACCGGTGCTGCGAGTATTGCGGCGAGTGCCGCCGTGGTCAGTAAATGGCGCAAATCACGATCTCCCCTTTTGCAGGAGGGGCAGACTACGTCCATTTAGCGATGACAGGCAAGACGCAAGATCAATCTCGAGCGGCTCGGGACGCCTCAGTAGCTCCCGGACTCGCCGCGCGCCGCCACCAAGCTGCGCAGCGCCGCCTCATCACTTTCGCGCTGCTCGCGCCTGTCCGCGGCATGCTGCTCTTCCTTGCGAAAGCGATCCACGACCCGGCTCAGCGATTCCGCTTCGATGCGCCTTTCACTCCACAGCGCCCGCCGTCTTTCATGCTCCGCGCGCGCATTCTCGAGATTTTTCGAATGCTGGCGCAGGGCTTCGCCCAGGCGATCGAGAAACGCGCTGTAATTCTGCAGCTTGACCGCATTGGTCGCGCCGGTCGTCGGCGCGGCGTTCTTCAGGTAGTCCGCTCGATAGGATTGCAGCTGCTCGAGCTGGCCCTCCAGCTCCGTCACCTTGAATCTCGCGTCGGCCATCGCCTGGCTCAATTGATCGGCCGAGTTTGAGGCGATTTCCTGAATCGGTTCGAATCTTTTCGACTTCCTCATAAGCTAGCCACTATCTGCCCGCGGCCGGGGCCGGCGCCGAGAACTGCGTCACGAGTTGCTTAAGGTCCGCGTAGCTGCGCTCGATACCGACGGGTTCGTACATGTCCTGGCGCAGGAATTCCAGCATTTTTGGCCACTGCTCCACCGCCAAATCCACCCGCGCATCGGCGCCGCGCCGGTAGGCACCCACCGTGATCAGGTCACGGTTTTGCTGATAGGTGGAATACACCTGCTTGAAGCGGTTCGCGAGATCGAGCTGCTCGCGTGTCGCGATTTGATGCATTGCGCGGCTGATGGAGGCCTCCACATCGATGGCGGGATACAGTCCGTTCTCCGCCATCCTGCGTGACAGCACGATGTGACCATCGAGGATGGCGCGCGCCGCGTCTGCGATGGGATCGTTCTGATCGTCCCCTTCCACCAGCACCGTATAAAACGCCGTGATCGAACCCACACCGCGATCGCTGTTGCCGGCGCGCTCCACCAGCTGCGGCAGCCGTGCGAACACCGACGGTGGATAGCCCTTGGTCGCCGGCGGCTCGCCTATTGCCAGGGCAATCTCGCGTTGCGCCTGGGCGAAACGAGTCAATGAATCGAGCAGCAGCAGCACTTTGAGACCACGATCGCGAAAGTATTCTGCAATAGCCGTCGCCAGCCATGCGCCATGCAGGCGCATCAGCGGCGGATTGTCAGCGGGAGTCGCGACCACCACGGCGCGCCGCATGCCATCGGGACCTAGTGTGTTGGTCACGAAATCCTGGACCTCACGCCCGCGCTCGCCGATCAATCCGACCACGGTGACGTCGGCCTTGGTATAGCGAGTCATCATGCCGAGCAGCACCGATTTGCCGACGCCGGATCCGGCAAACAAGCCGATACGCTGTCCGCCGCCCACGGCCAGCAGCGCGTTGATCGAGCGCACCCCCACGTCCAGCGGATCGCGAATCGCGCGACGCATGAGCGGGTTCAAGGGCTCGCCCGTCAGCGACACCCGATCCGAACATTTGAGATCGCCGAAACCATCGAGCGGCCTGCCGGCGCCGTCCAGCACCCGGCCCAGCAATCCATCGCCCACCGCCACTGTCGATACACTGTGCGTGGGTATGACGCGCGCACCCGGCATGACGCCCCGGATATTGCCGGTCGGCATCAGGAATAATTTATCGCCTGAGAAGCCGACTACTTCAGCCTCGATTTGTTTGCCTTCGGCGGTGTCTACCAGGCACCGGCCGCCCACCGCCGCCTCGCAACCGACCGCCTCCAGAGTCATCCCCACCATGCGATTCAGCGTGCCTTCGACCACGAGATCGCCGGCATTGGCCATGCGTTCGCGCGCCTGCACCAGAGCCGCGGCCCAGCGCTTGGAGCGCGGCGGCTCCGCAGTCGCGGCGTTCATGATTCCGCGGCCATCATGTGCTGCCGCCGCCGCGCGCGCCGTCGCTGTGCCGCTCCGTGCCCAGTAGCTCGCTCAAGATGGCACCCAAGCGGGTCTCCAGACGCGCATCGATGCGCGACGTGGTGGTGGTGATTTGGCAGCCGCCGCGTGCCATCACCGGATTCTCGACGATGGCCCAGGCCCGCTCGCTCTCGGTAGGCGCCAGATATTCGCGCACCACGGCAGCGTCTTCCGGATGCAAATGCACGCGCACCTCGCGGGCGGCGATGGGCAGCGCGGCAATGGCCTCGCGGATGATGCCGATGATTTGCGTGGGATCGGCCTTCAGCTCGCGGCGCACGATTTGCCGCGCCAAGGTCATCGCCAAAGTCAAAAGCTCCCGCTCCACCTCGGCATCCAATGTCTCGAACGGCTTGGCCAAGTCGTAAAACATACCCGCCAGCCGCTCGACTTGCGCACGCACCTCGGCGCGGCCCGCCTCTCGCCCCTCGGCCAGTCCCTGCTCGAAGGCCTCTTTGTGCGCCTCCGCTTGCAGGTCGGCAAGCCCGCCCACCGTCGCCATTTTCTGCGGCGGGAACGGACTCCCCATGTCGGGCGCCTTCCACAGCTCAGCGCCCGCCGCCGCAGACTTGGGCGTGGGATCAGACAAATTCGCCGCCGCCCTTGCCGCCCAAGTTGATGGTGCCTTCCTCGGCCAGGCGCTGCGCGATGACGACAATTTCCTTCTGCGCCGCCTCGACATCCGTGAGCTTTACCGGCCCGCGTGCCTCCATGTCGTCCTTGAGAATTTCCGCGGCGCGCTTCGACATGTTCTTGAGAATCTTCTCCTGCACTTCGGGTTCGGCGCCGCGCAGCGCGACCGCCAGCGTATCGGAGCCCATCTCGCGCAGCAGCGCCTGAATGCCGCGATCGTCGATATCCAGCAAATTGTCGAATATGAACAGCAGATCCTTGATCTTGCCGTGCATCTCACCGTCCGCCTTTTCAATCTTGCCGAGTTCCTCGCTGCTCTTGTCGCGCTCCATGGCGTTCAAGATGTCTGCCACGGTACGCGCGCCGCCGATGCGGCGCAGTGTCGCGGGCGGCGTGGCGTTCGCCTGTTTCTCGACCAGCTGATCGAGCTCGGTCAGTGCGGTTTGTGGCACTTCGTTCAGGGTCGCAATGCGCATCAGGACTTCGGTGCGCGTATCTTCGTTCAACAAGGGCAGAATCGCGGCGGACTGCTCCGGCTCGAGGTGCGACAGCACGATGGCGGCGATTTGCGGATGTTCGCCGCTGATGATTTGCGCCACCGCCTTCGCTTCCATCCACTTCAGCGCCTCAATTCCCTGCCCGGTCTGCCCCGTCGTGACGCGATCCAGCAACATGTCCGTCTTCTGCTTGCCCACCGCCTGGGTGAGCACGCGTCTCACGAAGTCCTGCGACCCGCCGGCGATATTTGCCTTGGAGTCGGCTACGCCGATGAACTTGTCGAGCACGGCAGTCATCTGTTCGCGCGAAACTTCTTTGAGCTCAGCCATCGCGATGCCCAATTTTTGGACCTCGCGGGCATCGAGCTGCTTGAGCACGTTGGCCGCATCCTGCTCGCCCAAGCTCATCAGCAAGATGGCGGCGCGCTGTGTGCCGTCGAGCTCCTCGGAATTGCTAGCCATCCGCGGAGACCCACTCTTTCACGACTTGCGCCGCACGTCGCGGATCCTGGCCCACCAGGGTTCGCGCCGCCGCAATCTGTTGTTCGAAGCTCGGCGCCAGCTTGATGGCATTGCCGCCCTGTCCCGAAATGCTCAGCCGATCGCCCGCGATGTCGCCGGCATCGGCGGCGCGCCGCGGCGCCGTCTTGGTCAACGACTTCATCAAAGGCCGCAACACCAGGAACGCGACCACCAGCACCAGCGCGGCGCCTACGATTTGCTTCGCCAGCTGCGTGATCCAGGGTGTCTCCCACAACGGCAGGCCGTCAACGGGGCCTAAGGGCGCGTTGCCCTTGAAGGCCTGGTTGAGCACGTTCAATTGGTCGCCGCGATCCTCTTTGAGTCCAATGGATTCGCGCACCAGCTGCGAGAAGCGTTTGATGTCGGCGTCGCTCATTGGCGAAGTCGTGACCTTGCCGTCGGCATCCGCCTTCTGCCAATCATCGAGCACCACGCCGACATTGAGACGCTTCAAGACGCCGACCGGTTGCTTCACATAGGACAAGATGCGGTCGACCTCGAAGTTGCGCGTACTGCGCTGCGCGCTGGAGCTGGGGCCGCTGCTCGCGGCAGTCGTTTGCGAGGCGCCCGCCGCGCCGGCGGCCGCGCCGTTGGCGGCCCCGGGATTTCCGGGGGTGGCGGCGCCCGCAATCGCGGGTGCGCCCGACGTGCCCGGAGGCTGGTTGCTCAGCGCCCCCGGAATGCCCTCCGCGCCGTCGCCGCCGCGGCGCTGCTCGTTGCTGGTCTGCTCGCTGCGCACCGCGGTCTTCTGTGGGTCGTAGTTCTCGTGCGTCGATTCAGTGACGGTGTAGTCCATGTCGGCGGTGACGGTTGCCCGCACCCGTCCCGCACCGATCATCGGTTCGAGCAGCTCGATGATGCGCTGCTGATAGCTCTCTTCGAGCTTGCGCGTGTAGGCAAATTGGCGGGTGCTGGCGGCCTGCTCCGCGTTCTCATCCGGGGAATTGAGCAAGGTCCCGGCCTGATCCACCAGAGTGACATCGCTCGCTCCCAATTCCGGCACGCTCGACGCCACCAAGTGCACGATGGCCGCCTCCTGGCCCGGCTCGAGACGCCTGCCCGGATACAGCTGCAGCATCACGGAGGCGGTGGCCTTGCGCGAATCGCGCAGGAATACCGAGGGTTTCGGCAAAGCCAGGTGCACCCGCGCGGTCTGCACGCCTTGCACCTTGATGATGGTGCGCGCCAATTCCGTTTCCAGCACCGACTGGAAGCGCGCGCTCTCCATCATGGAGCTCGAGCCGAGCGCCGATTCCTTCTGGATCATCTCGATGCCCATGGCATCGCTCTGCGGCAGCCCCTGGCTTGCCAGGCGGATTCTTGCCTCCTGCACCTTGGATTCCGGCACCGATACGGCGCCTGAGGGGTTGAGCTTGAACTCGATGCCGGCCGCCGTCAGGGCATCCATCACTTGGCCGCTCTCGCGTTCAGAGAGCTGGCCATACAGCACGGTGTAATTCTGCCCTTGCGACCAGAGCACCAGCCATATGGCGGCCGCCACGGCTGCGGCCACTCCGGCGAGCAAGCCGACCTGCTTCAAGCCGGGAATGTCGGCGATGCTTCGCTGCGGGACGGGTACGATGTCAGCCATGGGTTAGTCCTGTGTCAGACCGACATGTTCATTACTTGGGTGTAGGCGTCGATGAGCTTGTTGCGCACCTCCGTCATGGCGCGAAAGGCCAGCCCCGCCTTTTGCACTTCCAGCATCACCTTGGTGAGGTCGACGCTCTTATCGCCGGCTTCGTAGGCATTCGCGAGCGCAGCCGCCTGGTTTTGCATGCCGGCAACGTGATCGATGGAATTCTTCATCAGATTGGCGAAATCCGAGGGCTGGGACACCGTCACGGGTGTTTCGATCACCCCCGATGCGCGCGCCTGCAGCGAGCGCATCTCGGCCAGCACTTGCTGAATTTGCATGCTGCTCATGTCAGACCGCCGCGAATTGTTGATCGTGCGTGCGCGGTACGCTGACGCCGGCCGCCTTGAACTGCTGCAGCTTGTGACGCAGAGTGCGCGGGCTTATTCCCAAGCGCTCGGCGGTGAGTTTGCGGCTGCCGCCCGTGACCCGCAGGGTGTTCAAGATCAACTCGCGCTCGCGCACCTTCAAGTCGTGATCCAAGCCCGCGTCCTGCGCCGTGCGCCCGGAATCCGGCGCGGCCGGCAACGGCGCGGCCCCGCCGGCAGCGATGCCGACGGCTATGGCAGTGATGCTCGCGGTAACAGTGGTGGCGGCGTCTCCCGTATCCAGATCCGCCGCATGAATGATCCCGCCGCTGGCGAGCCACGCCGCGCGCTGCACGATGTTGGTCAATTCGCGCGCATTACCGGGCCAACTATGCTGCAGTAGTTTGGCTTCGGCCTCGCCGGACAGGCTCAAGGCTGCGTGGCCGCCGCGCGCGCAAGCCTGAATGGCACGCCGTGCCAACGGCAGGATATCGCCGCGGCGCTCGCGCAGTGGCGTCAGGCGCAGCGACATGACGTTGAGCCGGTAAAAAAGATCGGCACGAAATGCTCCCGTGCGCACCTGCTCCGGCAAGTCGCGATTCGAGGTCGCGATCACGCGCACGTCCAGATTGAGGGTGCGGGTGCTGCCCAGGCGCTCGACCTCGCGCTCCTGCAGAACACGCAGGATTTTCGCCTGCAGGCCCAAATCCATTTCGGAAATCTCATCCAGCAGCAGCGTGCCGCCCTGCGCCTGCTCGAACTTGCCGGCATGCGCGCCATGCGCGCCGGTGAAGGCGCCCTTCTCGTAGCCGAAGAGAGTGGCCTCGAGCATGTTCTCGGGTATCGCCGCGCAATTGATGGCAACGTACGGGGCGGTGGCGCGCGCCGAATGATCGCGGATGAAGCGCGCATACACTTCCTTGCCGGTGCCGCTCTCGCCGGTGATGAGCACCGTGGCATCGTTCTCAGCGATCTTGCGCGCCAGCGCCACTTGGCGCTTCGACTCCGGGTCGACTGCGACCAGCTCGTTCGGCACCACGCGCAGCGCCAATTGACGCCGCGCCATTTCGATCAGCGCCTGCGCGTCGAAGGGTTTGACGATGTAGTCGGTCGCGCCTTCGCGCATGGCCGCCACCGCCTGGGCGACGGTGCCATAGGCGGTCATCAAGACCACCGGCAAGTCGGGCCGCAGCCGCTTGATCGATGACAGCAGCTGGTAGCCGTTGGGGCCGGGCATTTGCACATCCGAGATCACCAGTGCGATGTCCTCGCTTTGCAGCAGCTGCAAGGCGGTGGGCGCGTCGGGGGCGGCGAGCGCCGGTAGATCGGCTGCCCGCAGGGTGTCGACCAGGGCGTCGCGCAAGGCGGCGTCGTCTTCGACCACCAGGACTGATTCTCTAAGCGTGCTCATGCAATGACCTCTGCCGGTAATTCGATGATGAAGGTGGCGCCGCCCGGGACATCGGCCAGGCAAACACTGCCCTGGTGCGCCTCGACCACGGACTTGACAATAGCCAGCCCAATGCCGTTGCCGCGTGCGCGCGTGGTAAAGAACGGCTCGAATATCCGTGTGCGAATCTGCGTCGGTACGCCGGGACCGTTGTCGCTGACCACGATTTGCGCCCGTCCGTCCGCGGTGCGGCGCCCCAGCAGTTCCAAGTCCAATTCGGCGCTCGCCGCTTGCAGCGCGTTGGTCGCCAAATTGAGCACGGCGGACACCAGCGACGGCGCGTTCGCGCGCACCATCAGATCCGGCGCCTGAGTACGGATGGTGAGTCGAATCCCCGCCCGCAATGCCGGCCGCAGCCACTGTGCCACCTGCTCCAGCAAGGCGCTCACGCTGACCACCTCGCGCGCCGCGCCGCCGTGAGCGAACGCCAGCATGTCGTTCACCAGCTGGTCGAGTTGCTTGAGGCTGCCGACCGTCTTCTCGGCGCAGCGCGCCATATCTTCCGTGCTGCGCCCGGGCAGCGTTATTTGCGAGGCGTACAGCAATGCCGCCGCCAGGGGCGTGCGGATCTGGTGCGCCAGGCCCGCCGCCAATTCTCCCAACGTCAGCAAGCGCTGCTGGCGCGTCAGAAACACTTGCATCAGGTGCGATTCAGTCACATCCGTCAGCAGCACCACTTCGCCGCCGCTCTGCAATTCGCGGCGCGAAATATTCACGAACCGGCCGCTGCGCAGCTCGGCGTGTTCGCCGGCGCCGCCCATGCCGGTCGCGCCGGCCACGGCCGCACGCTCGAGGACGGCCGCGAAACCTTGCGCCAGCAGTGGCTCGCCCAGCAATTCGCACGCGGCCGGATTGCATTCCTGAATCTCACCAGCGGAATCGAGTACCAGCACGCCGCCCGGCAAGCCCACGATCAGGGCCGAGAGACGCGCGGCCAGATGCTCCTTGCCTGCGTGCGCCGCGCCCAGTTCCGAGCGCAGTTGCGCGACCTGCGTGCGCAACGAGTCGAACGCGCCCGACAATTGTTCCGACACCGAGCCGAAGGCGAGGAACGCCGCCTGCAATTCGGAGCGACGGTTTTCGATCAGCTCGAGTTTGGTGGCTGCCATACCGGAGAAGAAAGCAACTTCTGTGCCTCGCCGGTATTTGCCCTTCGCATCAACTAGTTACGAGGACTTCGCGGCCGGCTAAATTGCAGGCGTCAATAATTTGTCAGGCGCTCAAGCGGTATTTGCGCAGCTTCTCGACGAGAGTGGTGCGCCGCATGCGCAGCAGCCGCGCCGCTTCGGCGACAGTACCGTCGGCTTCTTCGAGCGCTTTGCGAATGAGCCCGATTTCAATCGCCGACAGGTGGTCTTTCAAGTCGATGCCGCCGCGCGGCAATTCGAATCCGTTCAGCTCCGCTGTGACCACGAGATCCCCGTCCTCGGCATCCCCGTCAGCCGCGCCGGCGTGCCCCGCACTGGCGTGAACGGCGCCGCTGTCCTCGACTTCGAGCAACTCATGGACCAACGCCGGCACCGCACTGGGCGCAACCCGCATGCCGCTGCCGAACCAGCCCGCCGCAGCGGTGCTGCGATAGCGGTCCGGCAAGTCCGCCGCCGTGATGGTGTGCTCGGGAAATAGAATGGCCAGACGTTCCAGCAAATTCGCGAGTTCGCGCACATTGCCCGGCCATGGATTGCGCGCCAGGCAATTCATCGCCTCCTTGTCCAGGCGAATATGACGGCCGGCGATTTGGCCCTGGCGCTGCACCAGGTGCTCGATCAGCACCGGCAGATCTTCCAGCCGCTCGCGCAACGGCGGCATCTGCAGCGGGAATACGTTCAGGCGATAGTAGAGATCTTCGCGGAAGCGCCCGGCGCTGATGGCGGCTTCCAGGTCACGATGCGTCGCCGCGATAATGCGCACGTTGCAGCGAATGGTGCGATTGCTGCCGACGCGCTCGAAACTGCGCTCCTGCAGCACGCGCAGCAGCTTCACCTGCATTTGCAGCGACATGTCGCCGATCTCATCCAAGAACAGAGTGCCGCCTTCGGCAAACTCGAAACGGCCCAGGCGCGTGGACAGGGCACCGGTGAAGGCGCCCTTTTCGTGGCCGAACAGTTCGCTTTCCAACAGATCGGCCGGAATGGCGCCGCAGTTCACCGGCACGAAGGGATGCCCCGCCCGGCCCGACAACTCGTGAATGTGGCGCGCCACCATTTCCTTGCCGGTGCCGGATTCGCCGAGAATCAGCACATTGGTGTCGAAGGGGGCGACCTGTTCGATGAGCTTGTGCACGGCGCGCATCGGGCGCGAGGTGCCGCTGGGGCGAAAGCGATGCGCTCCCGGCTGAGTCGGATTTCCGGTGCGCACGCTCTGTGCCTGATTCAACACGGCCGACAGGCGGCGTTGCTTGACCGGCAAATCCAGATGGAACCAGGCCAGGTCGCCGCTGCTCTCGGCAATTTTCGGCAGCCCGTCATTGCTCAAATAGATAACCGGCAGCGGCTGCGGCATGGCTCGCAGCTGCGCGACCAGCGCGGGGCCCACCTCGGCAACGATCTCTTTGCTGACGATGACGGCCAGGCAATCCTGCGATGCGGCATGCGGTGATAGACGCAATTCGTCCAGATTGTGGACGTGGATGGGTTCGAGCTCCAAAAATCGCAGCAGCGTTTGCAGGCCGCGTGCCTCCACATCCGCGACTTCGATCACAATTACTTTGGCATCTGCCACTATTCGGGGCTCCTTCCCGTTAGAAAGTGTGACGGAGTCCACAGATCTCGGGTTCCGTCTTAACGTTTGCTTCTAACCCTTTGACATAGCTCAATCAATGTCAGGTCGAGCGACATACTAACTGAAGCAGTTGTGAGAAAAGAACTTGGCAAACCCCCGCAACACATGTAGGGGGATCTCGCAAAAACGTATGCAGAGTTTTGCTACGTCTGACTAAGAAGCCGCTAGTGAGCGGCGAGCCGAGCGCCGGCAACCAGCCGTCGGTGGTGCCTAAAAATGAGCTTGTCGAGTTGCTCCACGACGGCATCGCTCAGGCCGTTGAAGCGCAGTTCCGCGACTCGCAGGTTGTCCTGCATCCGCTCGCCGACAATCTCGCAGGGGATCTTTACCGGCTGCGGCAGAGACGAGTTGATGTAGAGGGCCAACAGACCGGTGGCGCCGACGGCCGGCGACTCGGCCCCGAACCATTCCAAGGCGTGTGAGGTCAGCCGCACGCGCTGCGCCGGCGGCAGCCCGCTACTGCGCACAGCCAGCTCGGCGGTGAGCCGCAGCAGGATGTTTACCTTGTATTCCAGCCGCTGCAGTTCGTGCACCAAGGCCGGAGATTCATCCTTGAGAGCTTCGTGCACCCGCACCTCGTCCAGCGAGGATTCAGCGCCGAGCAGCTGGTGGTTGTCGGCATTCAGGCGCGCCAGCGCCAATTCTTCGACCAGCGCACCCGCGGTCCACACCGCTGGCAGCGCCTCCTCGAATATCAGTCCATCGCCGAGAAACGCCTCAGGCATGGTTCTGCAGCATTACGGCCGGGTGTCGCAATAGGCAGCCACCGCGCGGCGGCCAACTGCGGCCATATCCAGCGACCGCTCCAGCGCGCGCCGATGATGCTCCATCAAGCCAAGTGCCCGATCGTTCAATTCGGAGATTTCCTTCAATACCATCCAATCACCGGCGCCAAAACTATCACGCTGGGGCCGCAGCGACTGTAGCAGCCGCAAGCGATCCGCGTCGAGGCGCTCGATCGCACGCATGTCGGCAACGGCCGCTGCCGCCAGCAATTCACGTGACACCGCGAGGGCGCGATCGAGTCCCGGGCGTGCATGGCGGTTCATCGAGCCTCCGTGACGAGCTGATCCCAGCCGCTTTTTATTTTCTCGACCAGCCCGGCCACCTCGGCGACCAAAGCCGTGTTGTTCGTGGCATTCGCCAGCGCCAGGCGGTTCATCATATATTCGTACAGTGCGCGCAAGTTCTGCGCTACTTGGCCGCCGCGTTCCATGTCGAGAGTGGCATCGAGCTGACCCAGCAGTGCGTTGGCCTTGGAAATCGCCGTCGCCTTGGTGAGTACATCGTTGAGAGGCCGACCATCGGCAATGCGGGCCATGCAGCCGCGAGCCGTCGCCAGATGCGAGAGAATGTGCTCGAACATCACCTGCACCAGACGCGTGGGACTTGCGTCCGCTACCAAGCCATGGCTGCGAACGGCGCGGTACTGCGCCGCCTTGTTTTGTCCATACATCATGGCTTATCCGCCCGTATGCAGCGTGCCGCCGCTCAGCGAGCTATTGCTCGACGAACCGGACGTCAATGCGCTCGGATTGAATTCCGCCGTCAGATAGGTCTGCGTCTGTTTGAGCAGCGCCACCGCAGTATCCATCGCATTGTATTGCAGGGTCAGCGTGGCCGCGTAAGTCTTGAGTCGCGCATCCAGCTGCGTTTGCTGGCGCGCGACATCGGACAGACCCGATTTGAGACCTTGATTGATCGAGTCCAGCAATCCGCCCGCCTGGGTGTAATGAGCAATCAGACCATCAAGCTGGGTCGCGATGCCCTGGGTACCGCCGAAAAAGCTCGTGACCGTGTCGAGGCTGGCCGACAGCGCATTGCCCAGCTTGATCGAATTCGTATCGTAGGTGCCCTGCGGGTTCGCGGTGATGCCGAGCGATGCGAGAGACGTCCCCACGCTCGTGTTGCCGGACGTCACCTGACCCAAAACCTTCGACAATTGATTTCGGAAGGATTCCAGCGTTGCGTTGCCGAGCAGGGGACCGGCCGCGTGGGTGGTGGGATCGTAGCTGGTGAGACCTTGGATGCTGGTGATCAAGCCGTTGAGCGCCGTCACAAATGTGCCGATCGACGTTTGAGCGCCCGCCGAGTCGGTACCGACCGTCAAGGTCGTCGGTGTCGCCGCAGCGGTGGGTTTCAGCAAATTCACCGTGACGCCGGCGATGACCGACGTCACCTGGTTGCTGGAGCTGGTCGCGGGAAATCCGTTCACCGTGAAATTGGCGTTCAGCGGCGCTTGAGTCTGCGTCAGTTTGCTGGTCGTCGGGTTGGCAGGATCGTACACCAGCGCGGCGAGGCCGCCGTCGCCTCCCGATTGGGTCACAGTCACCGCGTTGGCGGCTCCTGTCGCGGTTCCGGACAGCACCAAGCGCGAGCCGTCGATCGTCGTCAATATGCTGGCCGTCACCCCGGGGTTATTGACGGCGCCGTTGATGGCAGCGGCGATACCGGACAAGGTGTTGTTGGTCGAATCGATATTGATGGTCGCGGAGTTGCCGCCGGCCGTAATGAGCAATGCCCCGGTGCCGACGGCCGTGCCGGCGCCCGCGAACGCCTTGGACGAGAGACTGGCTGCGGTGGCGAGATTTTCCACCGTCAGGGAATACTGGGCGGGAATGGCACTCGATGTCGCAGAGGCGGTCGCAATGGTGTTGTCGCCGAGGCTTACGGTGCGTCCCGCCAAGGCCTTCGGATTCTCGAGTGTGGCCAACGTCGCCTGCAGGGTGTCGAGCGCGCTCTTGAAAGTGCCGTAGGCGGACACCTGAGCGGTGAGGGTCGATTTCCGATCGGACAGCTGGGTGTTTTGCGCCAAGCCGTGCGCGGTGGTCAACGAGGTCACGATGGCGCCGATATCGAGCCCAGAACCAATACCGGTCGAGGAAATGACCGAGCTGCCTGCGCTTGTCGGTGTGGATGAAACTGTGGAGCTCATGCTGGATCCTTCGCCTTGATTCGCTTGGCCGATTTATCGGCACGCTAGATCAAGACTTAAGCAAGAGGCATACCAAACGCCGGACAAAATTTAGCTGCGCTTCAGTAGAAGCCGGGCGGATAGGCTCTAGACGCGGCTGTCGATCAACGCGCCGCCGGTAACCCCGACGCTGCGTGCCAATGCGGGAAACTCCGAGATCAAGAACTCCCCCACAACCTCGCCGTTTGCCGGGTTGATCTGCTGGATCACCTTATTGTCTGAATTCGGATCCACCCGAAACTGGTCGGGGCGGCCGGAATCGTTAAGGTGCTTGTTCAATTGCGCCACCAGCGCTTGAGCCGCCTCGGGAGCGGGGGCGCGTGCGGCCGGAGCGACTGCGCTCTTGCCGCCCTGCGGCAAAGTCTTGCCGCCCCGCTCTTGAATCGAGACTGGGATATTCACCTGACTTCCGTGCACTAGGCTCGCCGCCGGTATCTTTACCGGAGTGCCGTCGCTCGCCATGTTGACACCTGCATGAGTATTTAGAGGCCCGCGATACTCCTTTCGTTCATCTTCGCTTCGTGCGAAGTCTGCTCGGGCGTCTGCACGCCCGAGCAGCAAATCACATCAAACTGATCTACCGATCGACTCTTACGCCAAAAGCTTCAGAATCAATTGCGGCTCCTGGTTAGCCTGCGCCAACACCGAGATACCCGCCTGCTGCAACACTTGAGACTTGGTCAAGTTGGCGGTTTCGGCCGCGAAGTCCGCATCCTGAATGGTGCTGCGCGAAGAGGTCAGGTTCTGGCTCGTCGCCTGAAGGTTCTGGACCGTCGACGTGAAGCGATTCTGGATGGCACCCAACTGACTCTGGAAACTGCTGACCGTGGCCAAGGCCGAATCGATTGCGGCGATCGTCGAGTTCGCACCCGCAACCGTCAACACATTGGCGTTCGCCAGGGTTGCGTTGCCCAAGGAGATCGAACCGGCCGTAAAGCCGACATCGGGGGCGCCCGCGCCGCCGATGACGATGTTGCTGGCGGCCGACAAGGTGATCGTGCCCTTGCCCGTCGATGCGACGCCCGAGGCTGCAATGCCGGCGCCCGTGCCCGTGCCGCCGGTACCGGGTGTCACGGTCTCGGTTTGCGTAATGTCGCGGCCGTCTGCCGCGGTCAACTGCAAGGCACCAGTCGCGCTCAAGCTGGCGCTGACGCCGGTCTGCGATGAGTACAAATTGATCTGCGAGGCCACATTGGATCCCGTCAACACCTGCCCCGTCGCGATCGCAGTGTTCGCAGCATAAATGGCCACGCCGTTGATCGTGAGGGAATATTGCGTGCCGGCAGAACCGCCGGTGATGTTCGAGAACGGTGCTGCGCCGGTGACCGACGTCGACGCGCTGGCGGTCAATCCTGCAACGCCCGCCGAGTTGATGGCCTGAACCTTTGCAAACGCCGAGCTGGCCGATTCGCCGGCTCCCGTGCCCGCAACGCTGGCGCCCACCGTGGCCGCCTGGCCATTGCCCACCTGGATGGTGAGATTGCTGCCGGTCAGCGCGGTCGCGGTGACGGCAGTGCCGGTTGACGTTGCGACCTGACCGATCTGGTCAGCGCGCACACCCTGGGCCAAGTTGATGGAAATCGTATTGCCGACGTTCGCGCCGACTTGATACGTGGTCACGCCGCTGCTGCCGTCGAGGACTTTCTGCCCGTTGAACGACGTCTGCGACGCGATACGCGTGATTTCAGCAATCTGCTGCTGCACCTGCTGGTCGAGCGCGGCGCGGTCTTGGGCGCTGTTCGAACCGTTGGCGGATTCAACCGCCAATGTGCGGATGCTCTGCAGGTTGTCGTTCAGCGTCGTAAGCGCGCCGCCGGCGGTCTGTGTCTCGGAGATTGCGTCGTTCGCGTTGCGGACGGCCTGATTCGTGCCGTTGATCTGGGTCGTGAACTGGTTGCTGATCGCGAGCCCTGCCGCGTCGTCGCCCGCGCTGTTGATGCGCAAGCCCGAGGACAGACGCTGCAAAGCCTGCGACAAGCCCGCCCGCGAATTCGTCAGATTGCGCTGCGCATTCAGCGAATCGATATTCGTGTTAAGTGTTAAGGCCATTTAAATGAACTCCTCAAAGTTATACCACCGGCCCCTGTGAGGCCCTTGATTGTGTTCACTTCACCCATCTCGGGCGGACCGGTGACCACATCCAAAGTCCTTATCGGAATCCCCTCGGGTTTCTTGAGCACCACCCCCCTCAACCGGAGGGAATTTTTCTTGCGCCATGTCGCAAATTTCGCGGGATCGATTTGACAGTGCAAATGCGGCTTTGCAGCGGGGCGAACACCCAGGTCGTAGCCTCTCATCGGCGGGAAACGGCGGTTTTGGAGTACAATAACGATGATCGCCCGCCACCATTTTGAATACCTTTGAAAAACGTCAATCGCAAAACCCCGAAAGTGGGCTTTGTCAGCTTGGGCTGCCCCAAAGCGCTGGTGGATTCCGAACGCATACTCACGCGCCTGCGCGCGGAAGGGTATGAGGTTGCCGCCAGCTACCGCGCCGCCGACCTCGTCGTAGTCAACACTTGCGGCTTCATCGATGCCGCCGTGGATGAGTCGCTCGATGCCATCGGCGAAGCGTTGGCACAGAACGGCAAGGTGATCGTGACCGGGTGCCTCGGCGCCCAACCGCAAAAGATTCTCGACCGCCATCCGCAAGTGCTCAAGATCACCGGGCCGCAGCGCTACGAAGAAGTGGTGGCAGCGGTGCATGAACACCTACCGCCGCAGCACGAACCGTTTGTCGACTTGGTTCCTGCACAAGGCATCAAGCTCACCCCGCGCCATTACGCCTATCTCCAGATTTCCGAAGGCTGCAACCATCACTGCAGCTTCTGCATCATTCCCTCCATGCGCGGGCGCCTGGTGAGCCGGCCGATCGGCGAGGTACTGCTCGAGGCCGAGCAGCTGGTGCGCGCCGGGGTCAAGGAGATCCTGGTCATCTCGCAGGACACCAGCGCCTATGGGGCCGATCTCAAATACGCGGCCCAGCCGTGGCGCGGCACCCCGCGCCGCGCCCGCTTTTTCGACCTGAGCGAAGCGCTCGGCGAACTCGGGGTATGGATTCGTCTGCACTATGTGTACCCCTACCCGCACGTGGATCAAATCATCGAGCTGATGGCGGACGGCCGGGTTCTTCCCTATCTCGACATCCCGTTTCAACACGCCAATGCACGAATTCTGAAGCTGATGAAGCGCCCGGCAGCTGCCGTAGACACGCTCGAGCGCATTGCCGCCTGGCGCCGCGTGGTGCCGGACATCACGATTCGCAGCACGTTCATCGTCGGCTTCCCCGGAGAAACCGAGCAGGATTTCGTGGAATTGCTCGCTTGGCTCCGCGAGGCGCAGCTGGACCGGGTGGGTTGCTTCGAATATTCGCCGGTCGAGGGCGCAGCGGCCAACGCACTGCGTGAGCCCGCGGTGCCTGCGGAGGTCAAGGCGGAACGCCGAGCCCGCTTCATGGAACTGGCGGGCGAGATCAGCGCTGCGCGACTTGCCGATAAGATCGGGCGCCAGATGCAGGTTCTCGTCGACCGGATGGACGGCCAGATTGCCGTTGCGCGGTCCGCCAGCGATGCCCCGGAAATCGACGGCACGGTCCGAATTCACGACGCCGAGGGCCTGCCCGCGGGCGCGCTCGTCGATGTCAAGATCACGGGGTCCGGCGCGTATGATCTCGAGGCGCGATTGGTCCGTTAGTTGTGTAAGCTTGCCGGCTTTTCGCGCGTACCCAATACCGGTGGAGATTCAAACGTGGAAATTGCCGCAGATCGAGTAGTGCTCATTCATTACACCCTCAAGGACGACAACGGGGCCGTCATCGACAGCTCGGCCAGCGGGGAGCCCCTCGCCTACATCCAGGGCCACGGCAATCTGGTCGCCGGCTTGGAGAGGGCGCTCGAGGGCAAGCAGCACGGCGACAAGGTAGCGGTGTCCGTGGCGCCCGCCGACGGCTACGGAAAACACGACGCAGCCCTCATTCAACGCATACCCAAGCGCTCGTTGCAGGGCTCCGGCGAGATCAAGAAGGGGATGCAATTTCAGGGACAAACCGCCGACGGCATGCGGGTATTCACCGTGACGGCCGTGGTCGGCGATATGGTGACGCTCGACGGCAACCACCCGCTCGCCGATAAAACCTTGAATTTCGATGTCGAGATCGTGGAGGTGCGCGAGGCGACTACGGAAGAGCTGGAACATGGTCACGTGCACGGCGCCGGCGGGCACCATCACTAGTCATGCGCTTCGCGCAACTTTCGCTGCGGCCCCGTAGTTTAGGCGTGTAGCGCCTTTACAAGTATTTGAACAGCGTGAGACCTTGGGTGAGCGTGTACGCCTGCAAGGCGGCGCTCAAGGTCGTATTTTGCTGCGTCAGCGTCGTGATCGCACTTGCATAATCCAGGCTCTGCAATGACGAGATGGTCGTCTGCAGCTGAACTTGCTGGCTGCCCGACACCGACAACTGGGTCGTGATGGAATTGAGCCGTCCACCGATGTTCGCACGCACATTCGAGGTCTGATCGAGCGCCTGGTCGATATTGTGGATCGCATTGCC
>JANYIY010000034.1 GCA_025358615.1 Gammaproteobacteria bacterium
CGGCACGCCGACGCTCGCGAGCATCAAACGCGAGTACGTCGTCCAGTCGACATAGGGCTCACGGGGTGATCCGGCATGTCCCGGCCACGAGCCGTCATCCGCACCGATTTCACCGAGCGAGCCGCAAACTCCGGCGCAAGCGCAACTTGCACCCGGGTCAGCTCCGTCTTTCCGTCCCTCCTCTGCGAATGTTGTAGCATCGCGACGCTCCAAACTTCTATCGCTGCTTATCGCGGCGGTCGCCTTTCTCGCCGTAAGCTACATCGGCTGGCAGCAGTTCAAGAGCCGCCAGCCTGATGTTGTCCCGACCGTCACGGCGGCCTCAGCCATCGTTCCAGCGACAACGCCTGGCGCCGCCGAGCAATCGATCGCGGTGATGCCCTTCGTGAATGAGTCCTCCGACAAGGAACAGGAGTACTTCGCGGACGGACTGACCGACACGATGATCGACCTGCTGTCGAAGGTTCCGGACCTGCGTGTGCCGGCACGTAGTTCGTCGTTCTTCTTCAAGGGCAAGAATGCCGAACTGTCGGCGATCGCTGCGAAACTGCACGTGAGCCATGTTCTTGAAGGCACCGTGCGTAAAGCCGGCAACCGACTCAGAGTCTCCGCAGAGCTGATCCGCGCCGACACCGGCTACCACGTCTGGTCGGAGACCTACGACCGGCATGCGGAAGATATCTTCAAGGTACAGGACGAGATCTCGGCCGCGGTCGTCGCAGCACTGAAACTCAAGTTAGTTGCTGCCGGCACCAACACCCAGGTACGCGGTACGGCCAACCCCGAGGCTTACGACCAGTTTCTGATCGGCAGTCATTACTTTTCAAATTTACCCTCGGCGGACAACTACCGTCACGCCGGCGCGGCGCTGCGCAAGGCGCTCGCACTGGACCCGGCCTATGCGGATGCGGCTACCACACTGTTGCTGGCCGACGCGTTGCTTGCGGATTTCACCGGCGATGCGGCGGGCCTGAAGCGCGCGATCGCCGCCGCCGAGCGGCTGCCGCTCGCACACCCGGATCACGGGCCAAGTTACCGGATGCGGGCCGACATACGGAGCGCCTGGCAATGGGACTGGGCCGGCGCGCAGGCCGACTACGAGAAGGCGCTCGCCGTCGACCCCACCGACGCCGATGCCTATAACAACGAGTCGCTCCTGCTGCTATCGCTCGGCCGGTTCCACGAAGCGAATGTGGTCGAGCAAAAAGCCGTCGCGCTCGATGGCCTGAACCTCGGTTACCTCGGCAATCTGGCGGCCGCCCAGATGTCGCAGCACGACTACGCGGCGGCGGAGCAGACTATGAACCGCATGGAGGAGATCGACCCGCGGTCGGAGGTGCTTGCGAGCAGCCTGTCCACCTTGCGCCTGCTGCAGAGCCGCTTCGCCGAGTCGCTGGCCGAGTGTCCGAAGATCTCCGACGAGCGAACGCGGCTCACTTGCGTCGCGCTTGCCCAACACTCGCTCGCGCATCGCACCGAGGCGGATGAGGCGCTTGGCGCTCTGCTCAAGACCGGAACGGGCGGTAATCTCACCAACCTCGCGCGCGCTTACGCGTGGTTCGGACAGGCGGATAAGGCCTTCGCCTCGTTCGACAAGGCGGTCGCCGCGCAGGAATCAAGCGCGCGCCAGATTCTCGCGGATCGAACGCTCGATGGTCTGCACCAGGATCCGCGCTGGGCCGCGCTCCTCAAGAAGATGAACCTGCAGAACTAAGCCGACGCTGGGACTCCGCGTGACCGTTGGGTCATCAACGGCTGCTTTTGGGAAATCGGTGAAATCGGTGCGGATGACGGCTCGTGGCCGGGACATGCCGGATCACCCCGTGAGCCCTATGTCGACTGGACGACGTACTCGCGTTTGATGCTCGCGAGCGTCGGCGTGCCGGCTTGCTGCATGATGTGTACGAGCTCGCGATTGAGGATATCAAGCACGGCCTCGACGCCACTTTGGCCGAATGCCGCAAGTCCCCACACCTGCGGGCGGCCAATCCCAACCCCGGTCGCACCGAGTGCGAGTGCTTTGAAAACGTCGGTACCGCGGCGCACACCACCGTCGAGAAAAATGGCCGTATGACCGTGAATTGCATCGGCGATCTCCGGAAGGCATTCAATGGTTGAACGCAGCGTTTCCTCCGTAAGCGTCCGGTCCCGGCACATAGATTGTAGTTTTCCAATTGCGTAAGTCTCGCGCGCGGTATTTGCCGCGGAAGTGGGAGATCGTGATGGAACAGAGTAAGGACGGATCGGCGGCGGCGAGCAAACCGCGGCGCGGATCGTGGACGCCGGCGCAGAAGCGACAGGCTGTCGCGGAATCGTATGCTGCGGGAGCCAACGCGGCGGAGGTTGCGCAGCGGCACGGCGTTCGAGCCGCATTATTGTCGTCGTGGCGTCGACAAGTTGCGCGGATGGGGGAATCGACGAAGAAGCCTACAACCTTCGCGGCGGTTCGAGTGAACGCACCGGCGGCCGAAGGCGTGATCGAGATCGATCTTGCCGGCGGCTGTTTGCGGATCCGTGGCATCGTCGATGCACGGATGCTGCGTGAGGTGCTGGCGGCAGTACGATGATCGGACCGCCGAGCGGTGTCCGTATTTGGCTTGCGTGCGGCGTCACTGATTTACGCAACGGCTTCGATGGCCTGGCCGCGATCGTGCAGACGAAGTTATCCGAACACCCGTTCTCGGGCCAGCTGTTTGCCTTTCGTGGCCGGCGCGGCGATCGGATCAAACTGTTGTGGTGGGATGGGGATGGTCTTTGCTTGTTCTCGAAACGGCTGGAGAATGGCAGCTTCGTGTGGCCGCAAGCGGAGAGCGGCACGGTGCATCTGTCACCAGCGCAGTTGTCGATGTTGCTGGAAGGGATCGACTGGAGACGACCTCAGAGAACCCATTCACCGCAGCTCTCAGCGTAAGCGAAAAGGTCTATATTTATAGGCATTTAGTCGAGTAATGGCGGGCGGTTCGGCGTACACTGAAAGGCATGCCGAGCCGCCCACTGCCGAGCGATGTCGAGAGCTTACAACGCCTCGTCATCGAGCAGCGCGCGGCCTTGGAAGCGGTCCGATCCACATTGCTATCACGCGATGTTGAAATTGAAAAACTCAAAATCGAACTGTCACGGCTAAAGCGTATGCAGTTCGGCCGCTCCTCCGAGCAGCTCGATCAAACCATTGCTCAGCTTGAGCTCAGTCTCGAGGAACTTGAGGCGAGCGCGGCGCAGGTCGCGCCGATCTTCGAGTCAAAAGCCACTGCGGAAAAAGCGAGGCCTGCGCGCCGTGCGTTGCCCGAGAGCTTGCCACGCGAGACGATCGTGCACGAGGCGCCCTGCGACTGCCCCGCCTGTGGCGGGGCTCTGCGGGCCTTTGGCGAGGATGTCGCTGAGATCTTGGAATACGTGCCATCACGGTTCAAAGTAATCCGCCACGTTCGCCCGAAGTTCAGCTGCACAGCCTGCCAACAGATCGTGCAAGCCCCGGCACCGGACCGGCCGATCGCCCGAGGACTGGCAGGGCCCGGGCTCCTGGCTCACGTGCTGGTGTCGAAGTACGTCGATCACCTGCCGCTGAATCGCCAGAGCCAAATCTATGCGCGCGAGGGGATGGATCTTGACCGTTCGACGCTGGCCGACTGGGTCGGGCAGTCAAGTGCGTTGCTGCGCCCGCTGGTCGATGCCTTGCGCCTGCATGTGCTCGATGGCAACAAGCTCCACGCCGACGACACACCGGTTCCGGTCTTGTCTCCCGGTCGCGGCACGACGAAACAAGGGCGGCTATGGACCTATGTTCGTGATGATCGACCGTCTGGGAGTGAGGTTGCGCCGGCGGTGTGGTTCGCCTACTCGCCGGATCGCAAAGGGCTGCATCCGCGAGAACACCTGAAGGACTTCCACGGCATCTTGCAAGCCGATGGCTATGCCGGGTTCGACAAACTCTACAACGACACGAATCCAAATCATCCGATCAAAGAAGCGGCTTGTTGGGCTCACGTGCGCCGCAAGTTTTATGATATCCATGCTGCGACTGAATCGCCGCTCGCCATGGCCGCCATCCAGCGCATGGGTGAATTGTACGGTATCGAAGAACAAATCCGCGGACAACTTCCCGATATCCGCCGCGACATCAGGCAATCTCGATCGGGACCGTTGCTCGATGCCCTGTATCGCTGGTTCAAAGACACGCTCACTCAGGTCTCGGCGAAATCCGACCTGGCGATCGCGATCCGCTATGCACTGTCGCGTTGGAAAGCGCTCACGCGGTACCGCGATGACGGGCTGATCGAAATCGATAACAACGGCGCCGAGCGCGCCCTGCGCGCAGTGGCCCTTGGAAGAAAAAATTATCTGTTCGCCGGGTCCGACGCCGGTGGTGAGCGGGCGGCCGCTATCTATAGCTTGGTCGGCTCCGCAAAACTGATCGGCCTCGACCCGCAGGCTTACTTGCGGCATGTCATCGAGCGTATTGCCGATCATCCGGTCAATCGCATCGAGGAACTCCTGCCGTGGCGCGTCGACCTCCGCCCCGATCTCGCAAACCGGCTCGCCGCGTAAAGCGCGAGTTCAAGCCTTCATCGGCTTGGCCGCACATCGAGGAGTTCCTCGAATCCGGCGGCAATATAGAAATCGGCAGCGTCCGACCCATGGGCTATGTCGCTGTCGCCTCCGACGAACACAACATGCTCGCCGCGTTGACGCGCAACACCGGAGAAACCCTCATGGAACTGATGCAGCGTCTCGAAGCAGCCGTCGACCTCGCCGTAAACCACGACACCTTTACTGACGAGATCAACGGGCCATAGTCAATCTGCCCAGACCGGACAGTTACTTTCCTCCTGCCGGCCGCCGTGATTAGAGACGACGATGCCATCTACTCCATGCTCTACCGACAGCGCTGCGTCCTCACCCGTGACGATTCCCTTGACGAGCAGCTTGACCGTTACCAGCTTTCTCAGTTTGTCGAGGTATTCCCAGGTCATCCTGGTGGGGGAAAGTTCGTGAACCTTCGACATGTCCAACCCGTCGAACATCGGCTTGTGCAATTGGTCATGGGAATTATCAATGTGGCATTGTGTGCAAACCCGACTGTCGGCCTTCATCGCTCGCAGCAGCGTTTCGCTGTTGCGGCCCGGCATGCTGTCGACGGTGAGAACGATGGCGGTACAACCCGCGTGCTCGGCTCGCTTAACGACCGCTTCCGTCACACGCCAATCATCGGTAGCGTAGAGCTGCTGCCAGACGGGCGAACCGCGCGCCTCAGTCACCGGCTCGACTGGCATCGAACCGACATTCGACAGCATCATCAGCGTCGAGCGTGTCCGGGCGGCGCGCGCGGTGCCGAGTTCTGCATCCGGATGGAAGGCTCGCTGGCTCGAGACCGCCGACAGGTAAATGGGTGTCGGCCAGTCGCCTGCCAAGTTAAGCCGACGCTGGACCCCGTGTGACAGTTGGATCATCAACGGCCGCTCTCGGGAAATCTACGGCGCCAGCGCGGACTACCGCTTCTGGCCGAATCCGGTCCATCGAAAATTCTGGTCCGTACTGGCACCGCGAACGCCAAATAAGAGCGACCTGAAATGCTCAGACGAAGGTTGTTGATGACAATTTACGAGGCCTACACCACAACTCCACTCTCGCCGACAAGTGCAATGCAGGAGGCGACTCGTACTCATGCCGGTTCGTCGCGGAAGAAGGGAACATGCCCATCGCTAGACGATGGTTCTTTCGATTGAGGATTCGCCGCGCGAATTCACGATTGATCCGCGGAAGCAGCCTTCACTCATCGCGAAAGGTTTGAACGACCCTCGGGTTGTTTTGGGCACGTTTTGGTCACAACCAAAAAATTGAGCTACTTGAGGTGCGCGTAACTCACTAACTTAATTCGCGACGGGGATGAAATTTAAATTCACGACCTTCGGGTTTTTGGGGCACGTATTGGTCACAGCGCCAAAATTCTGCGGTCGAAGGCATTTCTAAGTCATTGATTTTATTGGTAGCGGGGGTAGGATTTGAACCTACGACCTTCGGGTTATGAGCCCGACGAGCTGCCAGACTGCTCCACCCCGCACCGGAAGAGCCGCCCATTGTACCGGGCC
>JANYIY010000049.1 GCA_025358615.1 Gammaproteobacteria bacterium
CGATGAGTGCGCGGCTCCAAAGATTGATGGACGAGTACAGGGTGATGGGCTCTTTGCAGGCGACTTGAAAGTAAAACTCCAAGTGATCCTGCAGGTTCTCCCCCACGCCGGGTAGATCGTGAACCACGGGAATCTCGAGCGCGCGCAGTTCCGCCGCGGGCCCCACGCCGGAGAGCTTCAACAATTGCGGCGAATTGACCGGTCCCCCGCAAAGAATCAATTCTCCGGCGATCGGCACGCGATGGGTGGTGCCGCCACGCACATACTCGAGAGCGGCGGCACGTCGCCCGTCGAACAAAATGCGCGTCGCCAAGGCATGCGTCAGCACCTTGAGATTGGGGCGCCGCATGGCGGGCCGCAGATAGGCATTGGCGGCGCTGCAGCGCCTGCCGTCGCCCACCGTCATGTCCATACGTCCGAAGCCCTCCTGCTGCAAGCCGTTCACGTCGGCGGTGGATGGGTAACCAGCCTCGATGCCGGCGGCGAGCCAGGCGGCATGCAAGGGGTTGCTCACGGTGCCGTAGCAAGTTTGCAGCTTGCCGCTGCCGCCGCGATACTCATTGCCGCCTTCTTGTCGCGTCTCGGCGCGTCGAAAGTACGGCAGTACATCGCGGTACGCCCAACCCGTCGCGCCCTGCGCGCTCCAGCCTTCGAAATCCTGCGCATTGCCGCGGATGTACACCAGTCCATTGATGGATGAGGAGCCGCCCAACACCTTGCCGCGCGGCGTATGCATGCGCCGCCCGTTCAAATGCAACTCAGGTTCGGTGTGATAGAACCAGTTGTACTTCTCCATGTTCATGGGGATGGACAGCGCCGAGGGCATTTGAATGAAAATCGAGCGATCGGAACCGCCGGCCTCGAGCAGCAGCACACGGTTGCGCCCGTCGGCGCTCAAGCGATCCGCCAGCACGCAACCGGCCGAGCCCGCCCCCACGATCACATAATCGAAATTCTCATCTTCCATCTGATTTCCTCTCCCCGCCAAGCTGTACCGCCCTCCAAATCCCCCGCTCGCGCAGCGAGCGCTTCTCGGTCGGGGTCGCGGTGCTTAGCACGACCCCGTTAAAAGGTGGCGCGCAGCGCCTAATAAGGGCAGTCGATGTCGCCCATGGCGACGTAGACGCTCTTCAGTTGCGTGTAGTGCTCGAGTGCGGCGCGGCCGTTCTCGCGCCCAAGGCCCGACATTTTCACGCCGCCGAAGGGCAACTCGATGGGCGTGACATTGTATTGATTGATCCAGCAGGTGCCGGCCTGCAGCTTGGCGATGACCCGATGGCCGCGAGTTAAATCATTGGTGAACACACCGGCCGCCAAGCCGAACTCGGTGGCGTTGGCGCGCTCGATGACTTCCTCTTCGTGCTCGAATTCCAGCACCGACATCACGGGGCCGAAGATTTCTTCACGCACGATGGCCATATCGTCGCGGCAGGCATCGAATACGGTAGGCGCGACGAAGTAACCGTTCTTCAGGTGGCCGCTGGTCACTCGTACACCGCCCGTCAAAACCTTCGCGCCTTCGGCACGACCGCGTTCGATGTAGGAGAGCACCTTATGCATGTGCTGCTCGGACACCAGGGCGCCCACTTGGGTGTCGGGATTCATGGGATCGCCGATGCGCATGGCATTGACGCGCCGGACCAGCCGCTCCAGAAACGCCGCTTTGATTGACGCGTGCACGAACACGCGCGTGCCGTTGGAGCACACCTGGCCGGAGGAGTAGAAATTCGCCAGCAGCGCGCCGGACACCGCGTTGTCGAGCTTGGCGTCATCGAAAATGATCAGCGGAGATTTGCCGCCCAGTTCGAGAGTCACGCTTTTCAAAGTTTGGGCGGCGTCGCTCATGACGGCCTTGCCCGTGCCCACCTCGCCGGTCAACGACACCTTGCGTATGTCGGGGTGGCGCGTCAGCAGCCGGCCGGTCTCCGCGAATCCCTGCACGACTTGAAATATGCCCGCGGGCAGCCCCGCCTGCAGCAAGATTTCCTGCAACTTGACGGCGCTGAACGGCGTGAGCTCGGCGGGTTTGAATATCATGGCGTTGCCGCAGGCAAGCGCCGGCGCGGCTTTCCAGCAGGCAATTTGCAGCGGATAATTCCACGCGCCGATGCCGGCAACCACACCGAGCGGCTCGCGTCGCGTGTAGCCGAAGGCGGTGGGCCCTAAGTCAATGTGTTCCCCGCTGAGACTTTGCGCGAGTCCGGCGAAGTATTCGAAGCAATCGGCGCCGGACATCACGTCCACCACCCGCGTCTCTTGAATGGGCTTGCCGGTATCCCGCGTCTCGAGCTCGGCGAGCTCCTGATTGCGTGATCGGAGAATGTCTGCCGCCCGGCGCAGCACCCGGGCTCGCTCTGTTCCCGTCATTGCACCCCAATCCGGCTGCGCCTTTGAGGCGGCGCCCACCGCCGCATCGACCTGGGCAGAACCTGCAGCCGTGACGTAACCCAGCACTTCGCCGGTCGCGGGATTGATGGACGCGAAACGCTCGCCGGCCGCGGGACTGGAAGCTCGTGCGCGCTCACGGCCAACGACGACGTCGCCGGCCG
>JANYIY010000067.1 GCA_025358615.1 Gammaproteobacteria bacterium
TGACCGGTTCATGGGGCGCGGGTAAGACAACCACGATGTTGACCCTCTTGCGCGCCGGCTTCGGCTATCTGGCCGATGAAACCGTGGCGGTCGATCCCGTCACGCTGGTGGCGCAACCGTGGCCGTCGCCCATTTCCCAGACCAGCGATGGCTGGAAATCACTCGGCGTCGAACCCACCGTGCCGCCGTATCCCAACTATCACGAGAAGGATGGACTCGGGCTCAATTGAGCGGCGGAGATTTTTTTGCCTTGCTCGCGGCGAGCAACGCAAGGATCAGCGTCGCCGCCATGCATAGATAGGCGAACAGATTGCCGACGGCCACATAGACGGTGTGGCCGCTCGGCATCAGCGGCGCCGTGACCACGATGCCATCCGCAGCGCGCGGGTGACGGTAGGGATCATCAGCGTAGGTTTTCTGCACCAGGCGGCCATTCGGGTCGATGTAGGCGGACACGCCGGAGTTGACCGCGCGCACCATGCTGACGCGCAACTCGACGCTGCCGAACACGGCCAACGCCAGATGTTCCCAGGGTTCGGTCTCGGCGCCGAACCATGAGTCGCTGGTCAGATTGACCAGCAGGTTCGGCTGCAACTGTCCGACGCCGCGCAGGAATCCTTGCAAAATATCTTCGTAGCAAATGACCGGCCCGAGCCGCCAATCTTGACCGGCTGCTTTCAAGGTGAGCACTCCGGGGCCCTTGCCGGCGGTGAATCGACCGGTGCCCTCGGGCAGAAACCTGCGCAGCCAGGGGAAGGTCTCGATGCCGGGAATGTATTCGCCGAATGCCAGCAGCCGCACCTTGTCGTAGCGACCTGCCACGCGTCCTGCGCCGTCGAGTAAAATGGCTGAGTTGAATGCGTCTTGATGTGCGGGCTCGTACGTGTCGGCGCCGACAATCACCGGCACGCTGAAACCGCGGCGAATCATTCCCAGATAATCCGGCGCAAAATCTGCGGCGAATTCCCGCGGCAAGGTCACGGGATAGGCACCCTCGCTCCATACCAGGAGCTGCGCGCCGGCCTGTTCCATGCGACGAGATTGCGATTGCAGGGCGGTTAACTGGCGGAGCGCCTCGGTGCGAGCGGTCTCGGTATTTTCGGCGTCCACGGAGTACGCAAAATTCGGCTGCACCAAGCCTACTTTCAATTTTGGTGCCTGCTCGATCAGGGCATCCACTTGGCGCATGCGCACGGCGCCGAACAACAGGGCGGCGGCCAAGAGTGCCGCGGCCGCGAGCGCGGGTTGGCGCGCGGTGCGCCGGTTCACGCTCAAATCGAAGAGCGCGCCATTCACCATCATGAGCAAGGCGGTGACGCCGAGCGGCCCGGTAAGTTCGGCGATTTGAATGACGAGCGGGTGCCAGGCCTGGGATATCCACTGGCCGCAGGGAAATAGTTGCGGCACCAGCAGTTCGCAGCCGACCATGACGATGGGGGCAAGCACAGTCATGGGTACGCGGCGGCGCCGGCGAATCCAGCAGACCACGCCGGTAAAGAGCAGGAAGATGATGGCGCGCGTGGCACAGAACACCAGAAACACGAGCGCGGCGGCCCACCACGGAAATTCGGCGAAACGCTGCATCACATCGATCAGCCAGTAGAACCCGCCGCCGGTCTCGACCACGCCGGCCCACCAGCCTAAGAATAGCGCTTGTTTGAACGTGGGCGCCCGATCCACGGCCAGCAACATCGGCACGGCCGCAAACCATGCCAGAAAGGACAAATCGAAGGGTGTGACCGCCAGGAACCATAAGCAGCCGCTCAAGGTGGCGAGCCCCAGGGCGCCGTAGAAATCGAGCTTAAGCATCCTTAATCCAGGGTCATTGCAGTTCACGAGCCTTGCGCAAGTCGGGTATTCTGAGGCCCAATCATGTTAGAAAGATACGAACCTGCCGCTGTCGAAGCGGATGCACAGCATTATTGGGATCAAGCGCGCTGCTTCGAAGCCAAAGAGGACAGCAACCGCGAGAAGTATTATTGCCTGTCGATGTTCCCCTATCCCAGCGGCCGCTTGCACATGGGGCATGTGCGCAATTACACCATCGGCGACGTGATATCGCGATTCATGCGCATGAACGGCAAGAACGTGCTGCAGCCCATGGGGTGGGACGCGTTCGGACTTCCTGCCGAGAATGCGGCCATTGACAACGCCGTGCCTCCCGCGAAGTGGACTCTCGACAATATCGCCACCATGAAGGCGCAGCTCAAATCCTTGGGATTTGCCTTGGATTGGAGCCGCGAACTCGCCACCTGCCTTCCGGAGTACTACCGCTGGAATCAGTGGCTGTTCCTGCGCATGCTGGAAAAGGGCATTGCTTACCAGAAGACCGGCGTGGTGAATTGGGATCCCGCCGACAAGACCGTGCTCGCCAATGAGCAGGTGATCGACGGCCGCGGCTGGCGCACCGGCGCGCTGGTCGAGAAGCGCGAAATCCCCATGTACTACTTGAAGATCACGGCCTATGCCGAGGATCTGCTCGACTCGCTGAGTCACATGCCGGGATGGCCGGAGCGCGTGCGCGCCATGCAGGCCAATTGGATCGGCAAGAGCCTGGGCGTGCGGCTCGGATTCCCTTACGACATCGAAGGCCTGGGCGCCGGTGTGCTGCATGCATTCACCACGCGGGCGGATACCCTCATGGGGGTGACGTTTTGCGCAGTGGCGCCGGAACATCCGCTGGCAGAGTTCGCGGCGCGCCGGCAGCCGAAGCTCGCGGCCTTCATCGAGGAATGCAAGCGCGGTCCTGCGATCGAGTCCGAGCTCGCGACGCAGGAAAAGAAGGGCATGCCCACCGGGTTGAGCGTGCGCCATCCCATCAGCGGCGAGGCCGTTCCGGTGTGGGTGGGAAATTACGTGCTCATGAGCTACGGCGACGGCGCGGTGATGGGAGTGCCCGCGCACGATGAGCGCGATTTCGAATTTGCCAAGAAATATCACCTGCACATCAAGCCGGTCATCGATGTGGCGGGCCGCGAATATTCGACCCACCAATGGGCGCCTTGGTATGCCGAACACGGCCGCTGCATAAATTCAGGGGTATACGACGGGCTGGCGTACCGGGCGGCGATCGATGCCATCGCCGCGGATCTGCAGCGGCTGAACCTGGGCGAGAAGCAGACCACCTGGAGACTGCGCGATTGGGGGATCTCGAGGCAGCGCTACTGGGGCTGCCCGATTCCGATGATTCACTGCGGTGCCTGCGGCGCCGTGCCGGTGCCGGATGATCAATTACCGGTGGTATTGCCGGTGGATCTGGTTCCCGACGGCAGCGGCAATCCGCTCAACAAGAGTGCCGCCTTCCTGAACGTCGCCTGTCCGCGCTGCGGCGAGCCATCGC
>JANYIY010000345.1 GCA_025358615.1 Gammaproteobacteria bacterium
CAAGCGCGCCGCGCAGTGGCTGGCAGAGTGAGCTCAACCCTAGGACCAGATACTCCGGATCAATACGGCGTGGTCGGCCATCCGATCGCGCACAGCTGGTCGCCGTTCATCCATGGGATGTTCGCCAAGGCCACCGCGCAAAATCTGGTGTACCGCCTGTTCGATGTTGCCCCGGATAATTTTCGGCGCGAAGCGCTGCGCTTGTTTGCCGCAGGCGTGCGCGGTCTCAATATCACGGTGCCGCATAAGCAAGCGGCGGCGGAACTGGTCAATGAACTCACGCCGCGTGCGGAGCGTGCGCAGGCCGTCAACACCATCGCCTTTTTCAAAGGTACCTCGCTGCTCGGCGACAACACCGACGGGCTGGGACTGACATTCGATCTGGAACGCAACCTCGGCATCAATCTCGCTGGCAAACGAATGCTGATCCTCGGCGCCGGCGGCGCGGTGCGCGGCGTGCTCGGCCCACTGCTCGAACGCGAGTTGAGCGAACTGGTCATTGCCAATCGCACTCCCGATCGAGCCCGCAAATTGGCTGCCGAGTTCGCCGACATGGGCCAAATTTCCGGTTGCGGGTTCACAGACATCGTGGGCCCGCCTTACGACCTCATCATCAATGCGACGTCGGCGAGCATTCAGGGCGAAATGCCCGAGATGCCGGTGGGCCTGGTCGGCGAAGAGACTATTTGTTACGACATGGCGTATGGACGCGGACATACGCCCTTCACCTTGTGGGCTAAATCCTTGCATGCGGCCCGTACCACCAAGGGCTGGGGCATGCTGGTGGAACAAGCCGCGGAGTCATTCCTGCTCTGGCGCGGCGTTCGGCCCGACACCCGACCGGTGTTACAGGCCCTCGCACAGCACGCCTAGCCGGCCGTGGCCTAGCCGGCGAAGCAACTCCTCGTCTAGCGCATAGTCACCAATTCTTCGGCGCTGGTCGGGTGAATCGCGATGGTATCGTCGAAGTCGCTCTTGGTTGCCCCCATCCGAATCGCCACCGCGAAGCCCTGCAGCATTTCATCGGCGCCCGTGCCGATGATGTGACAGCCGATGATTCGCTGTTCCGGCCCGACACACACCAGCTTCATATCGGTGTGCGTCTTGCGGGTGGTCAAGGCGTGGTACATGGGGGTGAAATCCGCGACGTAAACTTTCACCGCATCCCCGTATTGCGCGCGCGCCTCCGCTTCGCTGGCACCGACGGTGCCTATGGGCGGATGGGTGAACACCACGGTTGGAATCATGTTGTAGTCGAGGTGGCGCTCGGCTTTGCCGCCGAACAGGCGATCGCTCAAACGTCGGCCGGCCGCAATCGCCACGGGCGTGAGGGCGGCGCGGCCCGTCACATCGCCGATGGCATAGACGCCCTTTACATTGGTGTTCTGAAACTGGTCCGTGGCCACATAGCCGAAGTCATCGACGCTGACTCCCGCCTTGCCGGCATCGAGGCCGGCCACATTGGCTTCGCGCCCGATGGCCCATAACAGGCAATCGAACCCCGCAAACTCGCGCCCGTCCACCGCCGTCAGCGTCTTGAGGCCCGACTGCTCGCGCACCGCCTTCGGCACCACATGTTGCTGAACGGCTATTCCCGCCTCGCGCATTTCGCGCATCAGCGATTTTCCCAGCATGGCTTCGAAGCTCATCAGCGGATGCTCTCTACGCACCAGCAGTTCCACCTCGCTGCCCAACTCGTGGAACGCACCGGCAAACTCGCACGCCACGTAGCCACTGCCGATGATGGCCACGCGCTTTGGCCGTTTCTCCAGTTCGAAAAAGCCGTCCGACGTGATGCCGAGTTCAGCCCCCGGCAATGCCGGCATCACGGGCCGGCCGCCGGTGGCGATGACGATGTGCCGCGCCGTCAGGCGTTCGCCGTTTACTTCAACGGTGTTTTTGTCAAGGAAGCGGGCGGCGCCCCGCACCCAAGTCACCCCCTTGGTCTTGAGGTTGCGCTCGTAGATGCCGTTCAACCGCAGCACATAGGCATCGCGCTTGGCCTTCAGAGCCGGCCAGTCGTTGCCGCCGACGGTGACGTCGAAGCCATAGTCTTTCGCGTCGGCCACGCTCTGGGCCACGCCCGCCGCATTCCACATGATCTTTTTCGGCACGCATCCCACATTGACGCAGGTACCTCCCAGGCGATGCGATTCGATCACGGCCGTTTTGGCGCCGTATTCGGCCGCGCGCTGGGCACAGCCCAGGCCGCCGCTGCCGCCGCCGACGCTGAGAAGATCGAATACTTGGTCCGACACTGTGAACTCCATACTGAAAGGCCGGAAAAAGCCAATGATATACTGCGCGGGTCCATAACTCGCGGATGAGGTGCTACGGTGATCGGACTAGTCGTGATCCTAGCGTTACTTGTTGCGTTGATCGTTTACTTGGTCGGTATCTACAATGGCCTGGTGGGTCTGCGCGAAAACGTCAAGACCGCGTGGGCGAATATTGACGTGCTCTTGAAGCAGCGTCACGATGAGCTGCCAAAGCTCGTGGAAACCTGCAAGCGCTACATGCAGTTCGAGCAGGAAACGCTCGAAAAGGTGATGCGCGCACGGGCCTCGGTGAGTTCGGCGAGTGCGTCGGGCGATGTCGCCGCGGTGGGCGCGGCCGAGCAGCAACTGCGCGCCGGCATCGGCCGCCTGTTCGCAGTGGCAGAGAATTACCCGCAGCTCAAGACCGACGAGACCTTCAAGCAATTGCAGGGAAGAATATCCGCGTTGGAGGAGTCCATCGCCGACCGCCGCGAGCTCTATAACGATCAGGTCAATCTGAACAACATTCGAGTGAAAGTCTTTCCAGACGTCTTGATCGCGCAAAGATTCGGCTTCCAGCCCGCACAGCTGCTGGAATTCTCAACGGCGGAAAAGAGCGACGTGGACCTGGGCGCGCTGTTCAGTGCCAAGGAGCCTGTGTAAAGGGCTAGCCTAAGGCTTAGGAGCAACGCGGCCATGTCCGGCAATCGATTCAAATTCTTCTTGCTGGTCGCTTGCCTTGCCGCGGGTGCGGTGTATTCCTTCTGGTACGCATTCAAAGCCTGGGCGAAAAATCGGGTCATCGAGGATACGCCGACCTCGCGCGTGCGCTCCGCGGCGCAGGGCTATGTGGAATTGAGCGGCCGCGCCATGCTGCCGCCCAACTCGGCAAACAAGGGCCCTCTGACCGGCCGCCCCTGCACCTGGTGGCGCTATAAAATCGAGGAACGCAGCTCCAGCGGCAGATCGCGCTCATGGAGCACGCTGCAAAGCGCCACCAGTGAAACGCCATTTCTCTTGGATGACGGTACCGGTCAATGTCTGATCGATCCACGCGGCGCCGAGGTCTATCCCGGAGCCAGCGACGTCTGGTACGGGCCATCGGATTGGCCGGAGGTGCGCATTCCGGACGGCAGCGGATTCTTCGAAAAGCTCACCGACAGCCTGCTGACCGACAAGTACCGCTATACGGAATATCGTCTGCAGCCGCGGGAGCCGCTGTATGCCATCGGAGCGTTTCGCAGTCTGGGCGGCGTCAGCGTCGAGAGTCCCGATGCCGCGGTGGCGGAATTATTGCGCGCCTGGAAACAAGACCAGGCCGGTCTGCTGGCACGCTTCGACGTCAATCACGACGGCGCCTTGAGCAGCGCCGAGTGGGATCAGGCTCGCGCCGCGGCGCGGCGCCAGATCCTGGACGGTCGCGCCACCACCGAGACGCCGCCGTCGTTGAACGTGCTGTCGCACCCGGCGGACGGCAGGGCGTTTCTCTTGGCCGCTTCCGACGGTGAATCGCTGGCGAAGAAATTCAGGCGCCGGGCGCTGGCGGGTCTCGGCGGGTTCGTCGGCAGCTCGGCCGCCCTCACCTGGATGTTGACCCACGTCTGATAGAATCTCGCTGGTGAACAACCCACTGCTGGAATTGGAATCCCTGCCCGCATTCGGACGCATCGAGGCTCGCCATGCGCGTCCCGCGCTGCAAGCGATGCTGGAGGAGAATCGCCAGCACCTCGCTGAATTGACGGCGCAAACTGCGCCGAGCTTCGCATCGCTGGTCATGCCGGTGGAGGAATTGAGCTACCGCTTGAGTCGCGTCTGGAGTCCGATTGGGCATTTGAATGCCGTCGCGAATTCGACCGACATGCGCGAGGCCTACAATGAATGCGTACCGCTGCTGACGGCGTACTCCTCCGAACTAGGGCAGAACACCGCCTTACAGTCCGGCTATGCCTATGTGCTGCAGCACGAGGGCGATCGACTCGATTCGGCGCAACGCAAGGTGGTAGAAAATGCGCTGCGCGATTTTCGGTTGGCGGGAGTCGATCTGAAGACCGGCGACAAGACTCGATATTGCGAGGTCGCGCAGCGCCTCGCGCAGCTGGCCAGCAAGTTCTCCGAGAATGTGCTCGATGCCGGGCGCGCCTACACCCGCAGCGTCAGCGATGGGGCAGAACTCGCCGGCTTGCCCGCGAACGCCGTCGATCGCGCCGCCGCGGATGCGCGCGAGGCGAATCAACCCGGCTGGCTGTTCAAGCTCGATCAGCCCACCTATACGACCGTCATGGCGA
>JANYIY010000346.1 GCA_025358615.1 Gammaproteobacteria bacterium
GATCGCTACTCGATGTTCTGCACTTGCTCGCGCATTTGCTCGATCAACACCTTCATATCGACGGCCGCGCGAGTGGTTTCAATGTCCTGGGACTTCGACGACAGGGTGTTAGCCTCGCGATTGAGCTCCTGCATCAGAAAATCCAGGCGCCGTCCCGCGGGTTCCGGACCGGAAAAGGTCTTGCGGACTTCGGTTACGTGGCCACGCAGGCGGTCGATCTCCTCGTCCACGTCCAGCCTTTGCGCCAGGATGGCCAGCTCTTGCTCGAGCCGCTCGTGATCGACGTCGCTCACCAGTTGGGCGATGCGTTCGAGCAACTTGGTGCGCATGCGCGAGCGCACTTCGGGCAAGCGGTCTGTGACGCGCGCGGCGAATTCGATCAGTCCCGCGCAGCGCTGTTCCAGGGACTCGCGCAGCCGCGCTCCTTCGCTGTCGCGAAAGCGCGCAAGCTCCGCCAGCGCTTCGCCGAGCAGTACATGGGCGGCGGCAATCATCGGCGTATGGTCACGGCTGCCGTCGCGGATCACGCCGGGCCAGCGCAGCAGGTCCATGACGTCGATTCGTGCGGCGCTGCCGGCCTGTGTGGCAATCTCCTGCGCGCGCGAGGTCAGCGAACTCAGCAATTGGGCGTCGACTTCGAGGGAACCCGCCGCCACCGTGGGACGAAAATGCAGCGAGCACTCGACCTTTCCACGACGCACCGAGGCCGCTACGCCGTGGCGAAATTCCGCCTCGCCAACGCGAAACTCTTCGGGCAATCGGAAGCCCATCTCCAGAAAACGGTGATTGACCGTCTTCAATTCCCAAGCCAACAATCCCCAGGGGAATTGGCGCTCGCGTCGCGCAAAGCCGGTCATGCTACGAATCATAGGGGTCTGCGCTAAAATCGGCCATAATCTATCGGTTCAGTTTAACAGATGCCTGGGAGCAGACATTGCAGATCGAGACCGCGGATGTCAGCCTCATCGGCCACCGCGAAGAAAATCAGGATCGGGTGGCGGTAGCTGCCGCCGATAATGCGGTGCTGCTGGTCGTGATAGACGGCATGGGCGGCCACGCGGAAGGTGCGCGCGCCGCCGAGACCGCGCTGGCGTCTCTGCTCGAAGCGTTCTGGCAGACCCCGCACCCGATTTTCGATCCGCTGGGATTCCTGCACTTGTCGCTGGGCCGGGCGCATGAAGAAGTGGTGAAGCTGGGCGTGGGCTTGAGCGTCGAGGCGCGGCCACGTGCGACCTGCGCGCTGTGCCTGGTGCAGGACTCCGCGGCGTATTGGGCGCACGTCGGGGACAGCCGGGTTTATCAGCTTAGGGCTGCTCAGGTGCTGGAGCGGACCCGCGATCACAGCCACGTCGAGGTGCTGCTGCGGGAAGGATTGATAACCGAGGCCGAAGTACACGGCCATCCCATGCGTAACTACGTCGAGTGCTGCTTAGGGGGCGACGCGGCGCTGCCGGAGATGAGCATATCGACGCGGCGCAAGCTCAAATCCGGCGACGTGCTGCTGCTGTGCACGGACGGCCTGTGGGCCAACCTGCGCGATCAGGATCTTGTGCGCTTCGCGCAAACGGCCGGCAAGCCTTTGCGCGACGCGCTCACCGAGCTCGGCACCCAAGCCGTGGAGGCGTCCGCGCCCTACAGCGACAACACCAGCGCGGCAGCGCTGCGCTGGAAGGCAGCGTGAGCATTCGTCCGAGCGGGCGCGCGGCCGACGAACTGCGCGAATTGAGCTTCGAACGCGGCTACACCAAGCACGCGGAGGGCTCGGTATTGGTGGGATTCGGGGCGACCCGGGTGCTGTGCACGGCGAGCATCGAGGACAGCGTGCCGTCATTTCTACGCGGCCAGGCTCAGGGCTGGGTGACCGCCGAGTACGGCATGCTGCCGCGCGCCACCCATACGCGCTCGGGGCGCGAAGCGGCGCGGGGCAAGCAAACCGGCCGCACGCAGGAGATTCAACGACTGATCGGGCGCGCGTTACGCGCAGTGGTCGACCTGAAGGCCTTGGGAGAACGCACGGTGACCATCGACTGCGATGTGCTGCAGGCGGACGGCGGTACGCGAACGGCGGCCATCACCGGCGGATTCGTGGCGCTGGCGGATGCCATCGACACCTTGCTCAAGCGCCGCGCTATCGCGGCCAATCCGCTGCACGGCCAGGTCGCGGCCGTATCCGTAGGTATCTATCGCGGCACACCGGTGCTGGATTTGGACTATGCCGAGGATTCGAACGCGGAGACCGACATGAACGTTGTCATGAACAGCGGCGGTGCCTTTGTCGAGCTGCAGGGTACTGCCGAAGGCCACGCGTTTCGCCGCGACGAACTCGATCGCCTGCTTGATCTCGCGAGTACGGGGATTGCGCAGCTGCATGCCGCACAGCTCAACGCACGTGCTGCGTAGGCCGCTGGTCGTTGCCACCAGTAATCCGGGCAAGCTTCGCGAGTTCGCTGCGCTACTGAAGGACTTGCCGTTCGATTTGCACGGCCTTGGGGAATTGGGCATAGCCCCAGCCGAGGAAACCGGCGTCAGCTTTCTCGAGAACGCAATGCTCAAGGCCAGGCATGCCGCAGCCACGGCAGCGAGTGCGCGCCTTCGCGGCACAGCGCTGCAGGACGCGGCGGCCATCGCGGATGACTCGGGACTGGAGGTCGATGCCCTGGGCGGAGCGCCGGGCATTCATTCGGCCCGCTACGCGGGGGCGTGCGCCGATGACGCGGCCAACAATGCCAAACTCCTGGGCGCGCTCGCGGGCACGCCGCAAGGGCAACGCCGCGCGCGCTATCGATGTGCGCTGGTGTTCATACGCGGCGCAACGGACCCGGCGCCGTTGCTCGCAGAAGGAGTTTGGGAGGGGCAGATTCTCGACACGCCGCGAGGCTCGGGCGGCTTCGGCTACGACCCGTATTTTTTCCTCCCGGAATTGGGCATGACGGCGGCGCAGCTCGATGCGGCAGCGAAGAATCGGCTCAGCCATCGCGGCATAGCGATCCGCGCGATGTGCGAGTTGTTGGTGGCAAGCGGCCAGGCGGCGGTGCGCGCGTGATCGACCCGTCGCTGGCCCTTTATGTGCATATGCCTTGGTGCGTGCGCAAGTGCCCGTACTGCGATTTCAACTCACATCAACTGAAGTCTGCCGAGCCGGATGCCTCGTACATCGATGCATTAGTCCGCGATTTCGATCTGGAATTGCCGCGACTCGCGGGCCGCAGGATTGACACGGTCTTCTTCGGCGGCGGCACGCCGAGCCTGTTTCAGCCTGAGGATTTCAGCCGGCTGCTTGGCCAGTTGCGGCAGCGAATCGCGTTTGCGGCGGACGCGGAAGTGACCTTGGAGGCCAACCCGGGCACCATCGAGCGCGGCCGCTTCTCCGGCTATCGCGATGCCGGCATCAATCGGGTGTCGCTGGGGGCGCAGACCTTTGCGCCGCTCGCGCTGCAGGCGCTCGGACGGATTCATTCGGCGCAGGACACGCATCGGGCGGTCGCCGAATTGCGCGCGGCGAAGCTCGGCAATTTTAATCTCGATTTGATGTATGCCCTGCCGCAGCAGACGCTGCAGGATGCGCTCGAGGACGTGCGGACCGCTTGCGCACTCGAGCCTGCGCATATTTCCTACTACCAGCTAACGCTCGAGCCGGGGACGGTATTTCATTCACGGCCACCGCCGCTGCCGGACGAGGATGCCGCCTGGCAGATACAAACTGCGGGTCAGGCGCTGTTGGCGGATGCCGGATATGAACAGTACGAGGTCTCGGCCTACGCGCGTCAGGGCGCGCGCTGCCGGCACAATCTGAATTACTGGTTGTTCGGCGATTATCTGGGGATCGGCGCCGGCGCGCACGGCAAGCTGAGTCTCGCGCTCCCGCAACGCATCCTGCGCACCACCAAGCCCAAGCAGCCGCGCGAATATCTGGAACAGGTGCGCCGCGCAGCACCGGGCGCGAACATTGGCGAGAGTTCTTGTATTGATCCCAAGGACTTGCCGTTCGAATTCATGCTGAACGCTTTGCGGCTAAATGAGGGGTTTTCGAGCCGCGACTATCAACAGCAGACCGGGCTGCCGCTGGAGACCATCGAGGTGAAGCTGGGGGCCGCGGCGCAACGGGGCCTTGTTACGTCGGGGCCGGAAGGCTGGCGCCCCACGGAATTTGGCCGACGCTTCCTAAATGATCTGCAGGCAAGTTTTCTCGCCTAAGCTTATGCACACCGAGGCTCGCACCTCGCACAAAAGGGTACCTACAGCACATTGCACTTAACGTAGGTCAGATGCGTCTCGTAATCTATTGATATCTAAAGATAAAGTGACTTGTCTATTTTTTGACCAAGTTAACAATTACTCGAAATTGCGCCGTCTGAATCGAGCGACTTGGCGACCATCCACAGACTTATCCACAGTTATTGTGGACAAACATGCAAGCGGTTGTCGCATAAGGCCTTATGTCAAAGATCTTGTAGCGGAAAGGCGCCTCCGCTATCATGATCGGCCCGGTTTTGAGGGTTGGCCCTGAGGTACCCGCAAACGCCGAGGCAAATTCAGGCGTGGCGCTGAGCACCTTTTACGGGCTCGTCGATTCTGCCGCTACCGATATGAGGTTCCCATGAAATCCGGCATTCATCCCGAATATAAAGTCATTGCGGTCACCTGTACCTGCGGCAACAAGTTCGAGACTCGCTCGACCATTGGCCAGGACTTGCAGGTTGAAGTTTGCTCCAACTGTCACCCGTTCTACACGGGCAAGCAGAAAATTGTGGATACCGGCGGCCGCGTCGACAAATTCCGCAAGAAGTACGCAACGGCTGCGGCGACGGCGGCTAAAGCTTAAGCCACCCGCCGGCCGCAAGGCTTCGCCAGATTCTGCTGAAGTGCGCGCGGATCTGAACAAGATCCGCGCGTGAACTCGTGCGCGCTAAGATGTGCTCCCTTGATTCCGATGTGAGGCCGTGCAAGGCTGCGGGTCCCAAACGTATCCCTGTCGGAATAGCGCATGAGCACGAAATACGAACTCAAGAACCTCGCGACCGGAAAGACGACTCCGCTGAACGCCATCACGGGGACGATTGGGCCCGAGGCGCTCGATATTTCGAGCCTGACCAAGGAGCAGGGGGTGTTTACCTTCGACCCCGGCTTCATGGCCACCGCCAGCACCGAGAGCAAGATCACCTATATCGACGGCGACGCGGGCATGCTGCTGTATCGCGGCTACCCGGTGGAGCAACTCGCCGAGAAATCGAGCTTTCTCGAAGTGGCAAATCTGTTGATCAACGGCACCTTGCCCACCAAGGCGGAGCTGTGCGCGTTTCAGAATTCCATCATGCGGCACACCATGGTGAACGAGCAGTTGCTGCGGTTTTTCCAGGGGTTCCATCACGACGCGCACCCTATGGCCATGGTCTCAGCGGTGGTGGCCTCGATGGCCGCGTTCTATCACGACACCACCGACATCGAAGATCCGCGCCATCGGGAAATTTTTTCGCACCGGATCATCGCTAAGCTGCCGACCATCGCCGCCGCAGCCTACAAGCACACACTCGGCCAGCCGTTCATCTATCCGCGCAACGATCTGCGCTACTGCGCGAACATGCTGAACATGTTCTTCGCGGTTCCCTGCGAACCGTACGCCATCGATCCGGTCGCGGCCGAGGCGCTCGATCTGTTGTTCATCCTGCATGCGGATCACGAGCAGAACGCCAGCACCTCGACCGTGCGCCTGGCGGGCAGCACGGGTGCCAATCCCTATGCCGCGATTTCAGCGGGTGTGTCCGCCCTGTGGGGGCCTGCGCACGGCGGCGCCAATGAGGCGGTGCTCGATATGCTGGATGGAATCGGTTCGGTCGCCAACATCGACAAGTTTCTGGTGCGCGTCAAGGACAAGAACGACCATGTGCGCTTGATGGGATTCGGCCACCGTGTCTATAAGAACTTCGATCCGCGCGCCAAAATCATCCGCGGCATGTGCTACCGCGTGCTGGAAAAACTCGGCAAGACCGATAATCCGCTGTTCGAACTGGCGCTGAAATTGGAAGAAATCGCCCTCAAGGACGACTACTTCGTGTCGCGCAAGCTGTATCCGAACGTGGACTTTTACTCCGGCATCATCTACAGCGCGCTTGGCATCCCGCGCTCCATGTTCACTGTGATGTTCGCGATCGCGCGCACCGCCGGCTGGGTGGCGCAGTGGCAGGAAATGGTGTCCGATCCGCACATGAGAATCGGTCGCCCGCGTCAGCTCTACACCGGCCCCACACAGCGAGACTACCAGTCCATAGAAAAGCGTTGAGATCGATGCGAGGTCACGCGCCCGCCGGTTTGAGCGCAGTGGCGGCACTGCTGCTTGGGCTCGCTGCGAATGCGGCGCTGGCGGACGCCTGTCCGAATGCCGCAGGACCGGTCGCTCTCGGCAGCGTGCAATGGAATGGCTGGGGCCGGACTCTCGACAACGCGCGCTACCAGCCTGAGCCCGCGATTCGCGCCAGCGACACGCCCAAGCTCGCGCTCAAATGGGCGTTCCGTTACTCAAACGGCACGGAGTTCGGCCAGCCCACCATCGTCGATGAGCGTCTATTCGTCACGAGCTCGGCCGGCCGCGTCTACGCGCTCGACTCCAAAACCGGCTGCACCTATTGGACGTACGACGCCGCAGCCGGCAGTCGCACGGCCGTGACCGTCGGCGAATTGGCGCGCAAGCGGGTCGCGGCGCTGCCGCGGCGGCTGAAACGCACCTTGGCGCACCTTGACGTCATCAAAGCCCCGAGTGCTGCATTCTTCGGCGACGACACTGGTGCGGTGTATGCCCTGGACGCGCAGAAAGGAACCCTGCTGTGGAAAACCCAGGTGGATACGCACCCGCTGGCGCGCATCGTGGGCACGCCGGTGCTGTTCGAAGATCATCTGTATGTGACCGTGTCGTCGACGGAGGAGTCCGCAGCCGCCAATCCAAGCTATAGCTGCTGCACGTTTCGCGGCAGCGTGGCGTCGCTCGACATCGCCACCGGCAAAATAGCGTGGAAGAGCTATACCGTGCTGCAGGAGCCGCAACCAACCCATCAGAACAGCGCCGGCATCCAGGAATTCGGGCCCGCCGGCGCGGCGATTTCCTCCTCGCCGACCATCGACGGCGCGCGGCATGTCATATACGTCGCTACCGGCAGCTCTGGGAGCGGTCTGGAGCAGTCGTTGACGGACGCCGTCGCCGCCTTCGATCTGGTCGACGGCAAACTACGCTGGGTCAAGCAGCTGGCGCGGCCGGATGCCGGGGCGGGCGGGGCCGGCTTCTTGAGTTCTCCCGTTTTGCGGACGCTGGCGAGCGGCAATCAAATTCTCTTCGCGGCACAAAAATCCGGCGTGGTCTACGGCCTGGATCCGGATCATGGCGGCGAGATTCTGTGGCAGACCAAAATCGGCGATCCCTCCGCCGGCGCGGGCCCGGCTATGGCGAGCACGGGCGTCGCCGGCCATCCGGGCGGAGTCGCTTGGGGCATCGCCGCGGATCACCGCAATCTGTATGTAGCCATCTCAGGTGCGCTGGCGCAGCCCGCGAATTTCTCCGGCAGTCTAACGGCACTCGATATGAAGACCGGTATCGCGCGCTGGCATCGGCCCGCGCCGGAACCGGCCTGCACCGGGGGCGAGCACAATTGCTCGCACGGTCTGGCGCAGGCGGTCACGGTCATGCCGGGCGGCGCATTCTCGGGGTCTCTGGACGGGCATCTGCGTGCTTATTCGACCATCGACGGCAAGATTCTGTGGGACTTCGACACGGCCAGGGAATTTCAAACCAAGAACGGTATCAAGGCGAACGGCGGCTCATTGGATCACGGCGGGGCGACCATCGTGAACGGCAGTGTGTACGTCAATTCGGGCAACGCCCTGCTCGCCTTCTCCATTGAAGGAAAATAGGAGTCGAAAGTTGGACATGGCAACCTTTAGACGGTTTGCGTTGACCGGTTGTTGTTTAGTCGGCGCTTTAATAGTTGCCACAGCTGCGAACGCCGCGTCTCGTTCGACGGAAGCGGATCGAGCTTCCGCCATCGAGAATTCGGTGGTGAAGGTCTTCGCGACCATGCGCTACCCGGACACCTTCAGGCCCTGGACCAAACAGGCACCGAGCGAAGTGACGGGCTCCGGCGTGGTGATCGAAGGCAAGCGCATCCTGACCAACGCCCATGTGGTTTTGTACGCCACACAGGTACAGATTCAGGCAAATGCCGCGGGCGACAAGATGTCGGCCACCGTCGTGGCGGTTGCGCCCGGCATAGACCTTGCCGTGCTACAGCTCGACGACGCGACTTTCTTCGACACGCATCCGCCGGTGGCGCGCGCCGGCAAACTGCCACAGATCAAGGATGCGGTCATGGCCTACGGCTTCCCCACCGGCGGCAGTTCGCTGTCCATCACCAAGGGTATCGTGTCGCGCATCGAATTCGTTGCCTACAATTATCCGGTCTCCGGCCTGCGCATCCAAGTCGACGCTGCCATCAATCCCGGCAACAGCGGCGGTCCCGCCATCGCCGGCGAGAAAATGGTTGGTCTCGCGTTCAGCAAGCTGGGCGGGGACTCGCAGAACATCGGCTACATCATCCCCAACGAAGAAATCGAATTGTTCCTCAAGGACATTGCCGATGGACATTACGATGGCAAACCTGCCATGTACGATGAGCTGCAGACCTTGGAAAATCCAGCATTGCGCGAGTTTCTGAAACTGGATAAGGCCGTTGAAGGAATGGTGGTTCACCGTCCGGACAAGACCGAAGTCTCCTATCCGCTCAAGGAATGGGATGTGATCAGCCGCATCGGTGACACCCCGATCGACAATCAAGGGATGATCAAGCTGGACCGGGATTTGCGGGTGAGCTTCGCCTACATGATCCAGCATTTAGCCAGCAACGGTACCGTGCCCATGTCCATCATCCGAGGGGGCAAGAGCATGCAGATCAAGTTGCCGGTGTCGGCGCAGCACCCTACTTTGGTCACCGACCTGCAGGGCAGCTATCCGCCCTATTTCATTTATGGCCCCATGGCTTTTTCGACGGCGACCTGGCAGATGGTGTCGAGCTTCGAGAAGAACGCGGCGCTGTTACGCATGCTGGGCGCCGTGAAGAACCCGCTGATAACGCGCGCCTTCGATCCGCCGGATGCGGAGAACGAGGAGCTGGTGGTGGTCTCCTCGCCTTTCTTCCCGCACAAGCTTGTCAACGGCTATTCGAATCCTCAAGGCTCGGTGGTGTACTCCATCAACGGCACGCATGTGCGCAGCCTGAAGCACCTTGTGACTTTGCTGCGCGATCTGAAAGACCCCTTCGTCACCATTGAATTCGATCAGAAGGGCAATGAGGCGCTGGTGTTCTCGCGCACGGCGATGCTGGCGGCGACGGACGACATTCTGACCGACAACGGCGTGCGGGCGCAGGGCTCGCCGAACATGCTGGAAGTGTGGCAGGACAAGGCGGCGAAGTGAGGCGGTGAGCTGCCGCCGGCGAGCCTCCACTGTGGAGCCCGCCGGCGGACGCAAACAGCTAAGAAGCGGTCAGTAACGGTAAGTTGCTGTGACGCCGACGGTGCGGGGACGGACGCCGCGCGCGAAGTAGAGATTGTCCGTCGGGTCGTAGGCGATATCGCGCGATTTGAACAGCACCGGCTGCTGGTCCAGCACGTTCTGTGCGAAGAACGACACATCGTAGCCGCTCCAGCGGAAGCCGGCGCGCAGCTGCAGGTTCTTGGTTTGCGGCAGCCCGGGGATGGTGGTGTCGAACAGCGCATTGCGGCTGTCCTGGCCCGGCAGCAATGCGTTCTGCGCGTTCGTGAACTGGTAGTCCAGACGTACGTAGGGCTTGCGGCCTCTCCAGTCGCTGAACGTTTCCTCGAGGGCAGCCATGATGGTCCACGGCGCGCCGACCAGCCGGTTGCCTTCGCTGACCACCGGGGGGGCGCTCGACGCCGCGCCACCGATCACGCCGGTGCACAGGCCTGCAGCGGGATCATATTGCAGCACGCCGGCGCAGGAACTCTTGGTGAACCGCGCATCGGTGTAGGCCACCGTCAGCCCGACCAGCAATGAATCGACGGGTTTGAATTGCACGTCGATGTCGCCGCCGCGGCTCTGTACCTGGCCCAAGTTCGCGGTGAATTGTTCGCCGCAGCTCGGCAGGTACACGTTCTGCTGAATGTTCTTCCAGTTGATCAGGAATAGGCTCGAGTCGATCTGCAGCCGATGATCCAGAAAAGTATTCTTGCCGCCGATCTCATAGCTCCAGAGGCTGTCCGATGCGAATCCGGTGGGCACGTGCCGCAGGCCATCGGATCCGATCGGCAGCCCCAGCGTCGTCAAATCGGCCCCGCAAATGGTGCCGACCCCGACGTTCACGCCGCCGACGCGATAGCCTTTAGAGGCGCTGACGTAGTACAGATTGTCGCGATCCGGCTGCCACGAGAGCACGGCTTTGGGAGTGACCGGCTTTTCCGAGGCGCTCGCCTCCGTTCCCGAGTTCGGGCTGCCCAGGAAGGGGCCGCCCGCATAGGTGGTGCCGGTGAAGTCAACCTTGGACACCCGCAGGCCGACCGTCGCTTTCAAGGTATCCGTGAACTTGAAAGTCGCCTCGCCGAACAGGGCGATTTGCTTATCAACCACGCGGTCCACCGGTCCATAGAAAATCTCGCCGTTCGGACAAGTCAGCGGCGCCGCGCAGATATCGACGCCCGAGTAGTTGAGGATTTCAGGTTGCAACGTTTGATCGTAGATATTCTCCGGAATGTTCTCGTTCAGGTGGGAGTAGAAAACGCCCGTATTCCAGACGAAGCGGGCTGCGGTATCCGTCGAGGCCAGGCGAAACTCTTGGTAGAAATTCCGCTGATTGTCCTGGAAGGTGGCGTAGCCGGCGTCTCCCGACGCCGGAAAGATGCTCGGCAGCAACCCGAAGAGTGAGTACGTGGCGCGAAGATACTGCGAGTAGTCCGAGGTTGAATGTTGGCTGCGCTGGAAGTAGGAAGTATTCGAGGTCAGCTGCGCGAAACCCAGATTCCAGTCGACTTTGATGGCCGCAAGGCCAAACGGATCGCTGCTCGGATTCGTGAGCTGGTTGCCGTTGTAGAAAGTGTCCGAGTGAGGGTTCGAGAGGCCGACCCAGTAGGACGCCGTGTCATTGAGGTGCAATTGCTGATAATAAAACGACGGCGAGATGGTGAGCGCGTCATTGACGGCCCACTTCAAAGCCGCGCGAAACGTCACCGTCTCCTGCCAATTGGCGTCGGGCTCAGTGACCCGCGCGAGAGCAGGCGTCTGCAAGCTGAACGCTGCCGGATCGGTAGGCGGCGTCAGTGTGTAGCTCGCGCGATCGACCCAACCCCCGTCTCGACGATAGGACGCGCTGATGCGAAACCCCAGTACGTCATCGATGATGGGACCGCCCATCGCGGCGCCCATTTCATAGCTGGTCGCTCCGCCCTTGGTCGACGCGAGTTCACTGCGCACATAGCCTGAATCCCGGTTGAGGTCCGGCTGCGGTGTGATGAAGCGCACCACGCCGCCTTCGGCTCCCGCGCCGAACAGCGTGCCCTGCGGACCGCGCAATACTTCGACGCGATCGAGATCGAAGAGCGCCGGAAACACATTGACCGCGCCGAATCCAATGTGGCGGCTTTGCACCGGGGTGTCATCGACGTAAATACCGGTGGTGGAAGTGCCCGCCTGGGAGTCGATTCCGCGGATGCTGATATCCGAATTCTCGTCGTTGTAATTGGCCGAGGAGCCATTGCCATTGCGCTGAAACATGACGCCCGGGCTCAAGCGCGAGAGGTCGTCGATGCTGCGCAGGCCCTGCGCATCGAGCTTTTCCTGGCTGAACGCGGTCACACTGATGGGAACGTCTTGCAGGCGCTCGCTGCGGCGGGTGGCGGTGACCACGACCTCTTCCAGAGCACCACTCGAGGTATCGGCGTCCCCGGCTGCCGCCATCGACAGGGCGGGCCAGGCCAGTTGGCCGGCTACGGCAATCGGCCACAAACATCGCTTAATCGCATTCGAACGCATTGCGCATCCCCTTCAATGTTGCCTTTTCCCCACATCCGAGACCGGTATTATTTTGGTTCTTCTGGCATTCCGTTGCGCATAGAAGCCGGGCCTGTGCCGCCTAATATATTACCTCTGTTAACGGGGGTAAAGAATAGTAACTATCAAGAAACGACGAGTAGCGTCTCGAGGCTGGGTGGGAGGGCTGGCCTCGGTCGCGCTTTTCGCTTGGGCGAGGGCGCAAAGCTGCGTCAGTTGGCGCCGACCAGCTCCGACACCTCGCGCGCGTCGGCGCGCTTCATAGGCCGGCCGTCGACCGGCGAGTATGGCGATTGGCGAATGCCGTCGATGGGGAACACCGTGGCGTCGACGCTGCGACCATTGGTCTCGAAACGCAGCGCCGGATAATTGATGCTGCGCTCGGCATCCATTTTCACGCGCCGCTCGTAGAATTCATGAGGCACGCCGATCTCGAGCAGCTTGATGGCGACCGACTCGGAAGCGTCGGCAAACAAGTGCAGATTGATGTCGCTGTAGGCGGTGGCCGTGCCGGTGAGCACGGAGCCCACCAGCCGTGGCTGGAACTCGCTCAGCATGCGCATGGTGTCCAAGGCGATGCGGCGCTGCTCCTTCAGCGTGTGATCGTGCGAATCGCGCCCGAATAGCCGCTGGTGTTCGCGCAGCGCCGCTTCGATTTCGATGTTCTTCGGCAAGACGGCGACATCGTTCACGCCCAGCCGATCCGCGGCCTTACGTTTCGCCTGCAGGAAATCCTCGATGCCGTGTTCGGCCATGAGCCGTGCAGCCTCTTGAGCGAGGGCGCGGCGTAAATCCTCTGCGCGCTGCGAAAACTTTTTGGGCATGGGCGTCTTCTAGAATAGCGGTTTGTCGCCGACATTCATCGGGTTCGATTGATTGGGTCCTTCGTAGAGCTCGGATTTGGGCAGATTGCCCTCGATGAATTTCTCCATGATGGCGTTGGGATTATCCGAACTCGCCAGCAGGCCGGTGTCGGGCGAGATGCGCACAGTGACTATGCCGTCCGGCACGGGTACCCCCCGCTTGGGAGCGCCGGCCAGCGCCTCGTGCATGAAGTAGGTCCAGGCGGGAATCGCCGTGCGGCCGCCTTGTTCGCCCTCGCCGAGCGAACGATCTTGGTCAAAGCCCACCCAGACAGTGGTCATCAGGTCGCCATTGAAGCCATTGAACCAAGTGTCATGCGCATCATTAGTCGTGCCGGTCTTGCCGGCAATGTCGTCGCGATTGAGCGAGCGCGCACGCACCCCGGTGCCGCGACGAATTACGTCCTTCATCATGTCGGCCAACAGGTAGGCAATCTGCGGACGGATGATTTGCGGGGCCAGATTTTTTTGCGGAATCACGGTTTTACCATCGTGCGGGGCTACGTCCACCGCTGCCGTTGCACGCCCTGCGGCAGGCGCGGCGGCTGTACCGGCGCTTGCCGTACTGCGTTGTGTCCCCGGATCGGCGGCTTGGTCGCATTCGGAACAGGCGAAAGCGGGCGAGGCCTGCTGCAGTACTTTACCGTTGGCGTCCTCGATACGATCGATGAAGTAAGGGCTGACTTTGAAGCCGCCGTTGGCAAAAGTGGCATAGCCAATGGCCACCTGCAGCGGACTCAATTCGGCGGTGCCCAGCGCCAAAGTCAGGTCATTCGGTAATTGTGACTTGTCGAAGCCGAAGCGAGTGACGAAGTTCCAGGTGTAATCGCCGCCGATGGCGCGCATCAAGCGCACCGACACCAGGTTCCGCGAATGCACCATGGCTTCCCGCAAGCGCATCGGCCCGGCGAAATTTCCTTCCATCTCCTTCGGCCGCCATGCCTGTTCGGTGCCCGTCTCGTCGATCACGATGGGCGCGTCCAAGATAATGCTGGCCGGGGTGTAGCCCTTGTCGAATGCCGCCGCATACACGAAGGGCTTGAAACCCGATCCCGGCTGACGCCTGGCCTGGGTCACACGGTTGTACTTGCTTTGGAAGTAATCAAATCCGCCGACCAGCGCGACCACGGCACCGTCGCGTGGATCCACCGACACGAGTGCGCTTTGCGCCTCCGGCACTTGAACGAACAGCAGGGCCTCGGCCGTGCGCCCCACGGTGTAGATCACATCGCCGCGCGCCAGCACCTCGGACGCCTGAGTGGGCGCGCGATCCACCTTTTCTTCGGGCAATTGCCGCCGGGCCCAGGACAGCTTTTCCCAGGGAAGGGTCACCTCCCCTAAGTCCTTGACGTAGATTTTTGCGCTTTTCGCCTCCACCTTGAGCACCGCGGCCGGCCGCAGGCCGCCGATCACCGAGAAATCCTCGAGCTGCTCATCCAATTCCGCGGGGGTGGCGAGCTTGGAGGGGTCGACCTTGGCGGTGGCGCCGCGATAGCCATGGCGGCGATCGTATTCCAAGAGTCCGGTGCGCAGCGCCACGGAGGCGGCCGCTTCCAGGCGCGAGTCGATGGTGGTGAACACCTTGTAGCCGGCGGTATACACGGCATCACCGTACTTGGCCTGCATTTCGCTGCGCACCATTTCAGCTACATACTGCGCGTCCACCTCGATCGAGGCGCCGTGCAGCCGCGATTCCATGGGGCTGTTCTTGGCCGCGTCATATTCGGCCTGGGTGATGTAACCGAGCTCGAGCATCCTGCCCAAGACATGCGAACGACGGGTGGTGGCGGCCGCGGCGCTGGCGACCGGATTGACCACAGACGGAGCGGTTGGAATTCCCGCCAAAGTCGCCATTTCAGCCACGGTCAGTTGATCCAAGGTCTTGCCGAAGTACACTTCTGCCGCTGCGCCAACCCCATAGGCGCGCTGGCCGAGGAAGATTTTGTTGACGTACAGGGAGAAGATCTCCTCCTTGGTGAACTCGGCCTCCATCAGCAGGGAAATGTAGATTTCGCTCATTTTGCGCTTCATGTCGCGCCGCGGCGTGAGGAACATGTCCCGAGCCACTTGCATGGTGATGGTGCTCGCTCCCTGGCGAATGCCGCCGGCCTTGAGGTTGGCCACCGCCGCCCGCAAAATCCCTTGCCAATCAACACCATGGTGCCGGAAGAAGCGGTCGTCCTCGGTGGCCAGAAAGGCCTGAATCAAGAGTTTGGGTATTTGCTCATAGCGCACCGGAATGCGGCGCTGCTCGCCGATAGCGGCGATCAATTTGCCGTCGCGGCTATAAACCCTAAGCGGAACCTGCAGCTGCACGTCCCGCAGGCCCTCCACATCGGGCAGGGCGGGCTTCAAGTAGACATAAGCACAGACGTTAGCGAACGCAATTAACGCTATTGCGTACACCAGACCTGTGCAAATGCGCGAGATGAGAACTAGATAACGTTTAGCCACAGAAAACCGTTCTAACTTATTGCACCGGCGATATTGCGCAAGCATATTACCGCCGGTTACAGGGGCATACTCATCGAAAGATGAGGACGCAAAGCCACCGATCCGACAGTTTCAGGGAAGAGGCCCTGGGTGGCGGACAGCGGGGTTGCCAGACCAAGCTTAACCAAACGCCTATTTAGAACATAGGCGCAGAGGTCTGAACGGGTGAATGGGATGACACAAGCCTTACTAGGGCGCTATGGATTTGTCGCAAGTCCCACTTTGGGCAGGCACGGCTGTTCAGGGGTGATTACCGTGAGTAGCTTCACGTTCTATTTAACAGTTTCTTGCTAAGTTTGCGTGGGCTAAGTTAATCTCGTGCACCAGTTTCGACCCCCAAGGTACTGAGCGAAAAAGGAAAATAGACTGTGTGGTCGTTCGGCAAAAGATATCGTCCGCTATTAGGACTTGACATAACCACCTCATCGGTGAAGCTCATTGAGCTCACGATGTCGGGTGGCCAGTATCGTGTGGAGTCGTATGCGGCGGAACCCACGCCGCACAACGCCATCAACGAGAAAGCAATCGTAGATGCGGAAGCGGTCGGCGAAGCGATCCGACGTGCGGTGAAACGCTCCGGCGCGAAAAGCCGGCTCGCGGCCATCGCGATCTCGGGCGATGCCGCAATCACGAAAGTAATTCAAATGCCGAAAAATCTCGGCGACAGCGAACTCGAAGGTCAGGTCGAGATGCAGGCCGACCAATACATTCCGTTTCCGATGGAAGAAGTCAGCTACGACTACCAAGTCGTCGGCCCGTCTGAGAAAGATCCTGAAATGATGGACGTCCTCCTGGTCGCGACGCGCACCGAAAACGTCGAGCAGCGCCAAGCGGCGGTGCAGGCCTCGGGGCTCACCGCGCAGCTGGTCGATGTCGAAGCCTTCGCGTTGGAAAATGCCTGCGCACTGATGCGCCACCAGATGCCGGACGGCGGTCTCGACCGCACGGTTGCGGTGGTGGATTTTGGCGCCAGCAGCACCACCTTCAGCGTGCTCCGCGACATGCGAGTCATCTACACCCGCGACTTCGCATTCGGCGGACAGCAGCTCACCGAGGAAATCATGCGCACCTACGGTTTGAGCATGGAAGAAGCCGGCCGTGCCAAGAAGGAAGGCGGTCTGCCGAGCAACTATCAACCCGAGGTGCTCGATCCCTTCATCGACGACATGACGCAGCAGGTCAGCCGTTCGCTGCAGTTTTATCTGGCGTCCGGCAGCGGCCGCTCACAACCCGATCAAATATTGATCTGCGGTGGCTGCGCCAACATACCCGGCGTTGCAGAGGTGATCTCCAGCCGCGTCGGAGTGCCGGCGGACAAAGGTGATCCGCTCGGCAATATGAAGGTGTCATCTAAGGCCAAAGCCCAAGCAGTGGCGCGCGACGCCACGGCATTACTCACAGCCTGCGGCCTCGCGCTGCGAAGCTTCGACTAAAGAGCAGCCATGCCGCGTATCAATCTACTTCCCTGGCGCGAACAAGAACGCAAAGTCCGACGTCGCGAGTTCATGGTCGCCGCGGGCGGCGCTGTGATCGCCTCCATCGTGTTGATCGGAGTCGGCAAGCTCCTGTACGCGGGCTGGACCGATGCCCAGATCGAGAAGAACAATATCCTGAAGAAGGAGATCGTGAAGCTCGACGCTGCGATTGCCGACATCCAGGATCTCGAGAACCGCAAACAACGGCTGGTCGCGCGCATGGAAATCATCGAGAAGCTGCAGCGCAAACGTCCCGAGATCGTCCATCTGTTCGACGAAATCGTTAAAACGGTTCCCGAGGGCGTTTACCTGACGGGGATCAAGCAGACGGGCAACAAACTCGAGATTCACGGCATCGCGCAGTCAAGCACGCGCGTGTCCACTTTTATGCGCAATATCGACTCTTCGGTATGGATGGATAACCCAGTGCTGCTGGTGGTCGAGTCCGCCAAGGACTCGCAGGCGGGCGGCTCGAATTTCACGCTTACCAGCGATGTGGTCGGCGTGGATCTCGAAAGCGGCCGCGAAACAACGGTGAAGAAGGTTGCCGCGAAATGAATTTTTTCGATCAACTACGCACACTTGACCCACGCGATGTCGGCCGCTGGCCTCTGCCGGTGCGCGGATTTTTTATCGCTTTGATATTCGCCGTTTGCGCGGCCTTCGGTTGGTACATGTTCGTCTGGAACGACGATCGCCCGGTACTGCAAAGAGCCGAAGCCGACGAACTCGATTTACGCAAGCAGTTCGAGAGCAAGCAGCAGCGCGCCGCCAACCTCGATGCCTACAAGTTGCAACTCGCGGAAATGGAGCGCAGTTTCGGCGCCATGCTGCGGCAATTGCCCGGCAAGACGGAAGTGCCGAATCTTCTGGTGGACATTTCGCAGACCGGGCTCGCCGCCGGCCTGCAAGAAAAGCTGTTCCAACCCGGCGGCGAGAAAGGCAACGGCTTTTACGCCGAACTGCCGATCAAGATCAAATTGGTCGGGAGCTATCACGACTTCGGCAATTTTGTCAGCGGCATCGCCGCTCTGCCGCGCATCGTCACCTTGCACGACATTCAGATCACGCCTGTCGACGTCAAGGGTAGCTACGACAATCTGACCATGGACGTGACCGCCAAGACCTATCGCTACATTGAAGACGAGGGTGCTGCGCACCCCGCGAAGAAGAAGACGGGAGGCACGACGTGAGAAATACACGCAACGCCGGCATCATCGCCGTGGCGCTTGCCGGGATGGTCGCGGCGGGCTGCTCAGGCGGCCAATCGGACCTGCAGAACTGGATCGCCGCCACCAAGAAAAAGCCCGGCGGGCGCATTCAGGCGCTGCCCGAAGTGAAACCCTATGAAACCTACGTGTACGGCGCAGCAAAGCTGCGTTCGCCCTTCCAGCCGCAGGGCACGGCAGGCGTCAACGGTCAGTCTTTGCGTCCTAGTTCGCGGCGCAACCGCGAGTTTCTCGAAGGCTTCTCGCTCGACACCCTCAGAATGGTCGGAACCTTCAAGGTAGGCAGCAGTTTTTATGGGCTTGTGCAATCCAAGGATGGCCTGGTGCACAAGATCCAGCCCGGCAATTACCTCGGGCAGAACGATGGCAAGGTGACTGAAATTTCCGGCGGAAAAATTAGCCTCGTCGAGATCATCCCGGATGGTCTGGGCGGCTATATTGAGCGACCGGCCTCATTGGCACTGTCTAATTGAGGCCTTCAGGGAGTAAAGCATGATTAGATTTAAGATACGAACGGCGATGCTCGGCGCGATGGCGCTACTCGCATTGGGCGCAATCAACCTCACGGCGCTGGCCGCGGATCCGCTCAAGCTCGAGTCGATCGACGTTCAGACCTCGGGCCAACAAGTGCAGCTCAAACTGCATATGAGCGGTCCTGCTCCCGAGCCCCTGCCGTTCACCATCGACAAGCCGGCGCGCATCGCGTTCGACTTGCCGAACACGACGCTTGCCGTGGCGTCGCGGCGCATCGACGTACGCTCCGGCGGGGTCGATACCGTGCTTGCCGCGGAAGCGAACGGCCGCACGCGCCTGGTCGTGAACGTGGATAACTTGATGCCGTACACGACCAAAGTCGACGGCAATACCATCATCGTCACGCTTGGCAATCAGCCGGGTGAAGCGGCCAAGCAAAGCGTGGCTCGCGCGGGCACCGGTGCAGAGGCTGCCGCCGCCGAACGCGCCATACGCACCATCGATTTCAGGCGCGGTGCCGATGGCACCGGCCGGGTGATCGTGCAACTGACGGATCCGCGCACCCCGGTTAACGTGCGCCAGGAAGGCAATCAAGTGGTGGTCGATTTTGCCGGCACTCTGATGCCGAAGAATTTGATGCGCCGCTACGATGTCATGGATTTCGCGACGCCGGTGCAAAGCGTCGATGCGCTGCGGGTCGAAGGCAGCTCGCGTTTGGTGATCAGCGCCCAGGGCGACTTCGAGCAGCTGGCTTATCAGTCCGACAATCAATACACGATCGAAATCAAGCCTTCGCAGAAGCGGGCCAATGCCGAGGAAAAGAAAGAGTACACCGGCGAACGTCTGACGTTGAACTTCCAGGACATCGACGTACGCTCTGTATTGCAGCTGCTGGCCGACACCAGTGGCCAGAATATCGTGGTCAGCGACTCGGAGACCGGCAATCTCACCTTGCGGCTGCAAAACGTGCCTTGGGATCAGGCGCTCGATATCGTGCTGCGCACCAAGGGTCTGGACAAGCGCCGGCAGGACAATGTCATCATCATCGGACCGACCGCGGAACTCGCTTCGCGGGAGAAGGCCGAGCTGGCGGCACGCAAGGAAGTGCAGGATCTTTCGCCGGTGCGCACGGAATTCCTGCAGGTGAATTACGCCAAGGTGTCTGACCTCGCGAAGCTGATCAGGCCCAGCGGCGGCGCCAACGCCAGCAACTCCATGCTGTCGACGCGCGGCACACTGTCCATCGACGAGCGCACCAACACCCTGCTGGTGCAAGATACGGCGGACAAGCTGTCCGACATCAGGCGTCTGGTGCAGACCCTGGACGTGCCGGTCAAGCAGGTATTGATCGAGGCGCGCATCGTGATCGTGAGCGATACCTTTGAGCGCGATTTGGGCGCCAAGCTCGGCATCACCGGCTTTACGACTGCCGGTGCCAACAGTCTGATTTCCGTCACTGGCAATGGCCGCGGCGCCGACACCATGACCCAGTCCGCAATTACCAATTTGGCGGGCGGCACGGTGCGACCGGTCGCTACACCCATTCTCGACAATCGCTACCAGGTCAACGTACCTGCCGCGCACACCAACGGCAGCATCGGCCTGTCGGTGCTGGGCGGTAGCCACCTCATCGATCTGGAGCTGTCGGCCGCGCAAAACGAAGGCAAGAGCGAAACCATCTCCTCGCCGCGCGTCATTACCG
>JANYIY010000173.1 GCA_025358615.1 Gammaproteobacteria bacterium
AACAATCGTCCCGGACGAATCGAACCGCGGGCTCGAAAACGACGCCCAAAACCCTACCATTGGCTCAAAGAATCTCGACGCAGGGCACGCCGTCGAATTGAAACTCGGGGTCATGGTCGGAAACTTAAGTAAGTGCCATTCCCCCTAAGGGAATGTGCGAGACACGGCGGCAGCGGGTTTCCCGTATGGCGATTGAGGAGATGTGCTACCAGGATCGGCCCAAGGTAACCGCTAGAACTTGAGCTGGACGGCTGCACTCTGCCGTCGTTCGTTGTGCGTGTGCAGCATGATGGCGTCGGCGCTGAATGGTCAGGCCGCTTGCCACGGGATATCGAGAATGCCCTGCTCGAACGGCCTATGACTTACCGTACTTGTGCCGCATCGCCCCGATGAGCCGGTCCAACGGTCATTCTAAGTAGACGGAGCAACCGGGAGTGGAAACCACGAATGGTGCGCGCATTACTGTTGCACCATCATTGAATGGTACGCACCGAATCTGCTGCAGGGCGCAATGAACCGGGCGCGCCGCCTGGACCAAGCGGGAGATGATGCGTTGGTAAGATTCGTTTTGCACACTACTTAGGAGATATGAGATGAAATCTGATACAGACATCCGGCGAGACGTGGAATCTGAGTTGCAGTGGGAGCCTGGCGTGGAGGACAAGAAGATTGGTGTCATCGTCAATAACGGAGTGGTGACTCTGACGGGTGACGTCCCTCATTACTCTGCTCGCTGGGCGGCCGAAGACGTCGTCAAGCGGGTGAATGGAGTACGGGCCATTGCCAATGAGCTTAAGGTCTCGATGCCTCTTTCGGGTGCCCGCACTGACACGGACATTGCCGAGGCAGCCGCCAATACACTGCGGTGGCATGTGTCACTGAGCGATTCGCAGATCAAGCCCGTCGTGAAGGACGGTTGGGTCACTCTCACTGGAAAAGCGAACTTTGGATTCCAGACGACGTCGGCCGAACACGCCGTGCGACATCTGATGGGTGTCAAGGGGATCACGAACAATATTCTTGTGAATTTACCCGTCAACATGCTCGATGTGAAACAGAAAATCGAAGAGGCATTCAAGCGGCATGCCATCCTTGATGCAAAGGACATTGAGGTGAAGGTGGACAATTCGACCGTCACACTCAAGGGACACGTCCATACGTGGCAAGAGTATGACGATGCCACGCAAGCCGCCTGGGCCGCCCCTGGAGTCGCGAATGTCGAGAACAGACTGACGCTTCAATAACGCGGACCGACGGCCTCCCGCCGGGTGGGTTGCCGCGAGAGCCGCGGGACTCCCGCCCGGCGGCGCTGTTATAACCGATGACCCAAGAAGTGCCGACGCACGGGATAGCACGGATCGTTGCGCACCGCGTGGCCGTCAAAGGCCGAAGGGATAGGTATCAGGCAGGCCCTTGAGCTCTTCGCTGCGCAGCGGGGTCACCGCGCTGGTTTCGTCGAACCAGACGAATTCGTCGAACTGTCGCGGCAGCACCGCCTCGAAATAATGACTTTGGAGTTCCGTCTCGGGCCGGTAGATCACTCCAATCGCGCGTTCCAACCGCGGATGCAACAGTCCCGATAAAGGATCGGTCGAACTTATTCCGCGCAATGGCAACAAGAAGCGCGGATCGCCGGTTTCATGGCATAGGCGCTCATAGCTCCCTGCCAAGCCGGGACGAACTGTCTTGACCTGCATCGGCTCGTCCCAATTCGAGGCGGCCGCAACCGTACCACTGTTGGTTCCAAAGCCTATCGAATAGCTGGCATCGCCGAACTCCTGCCGGCAAAGATGGCCGATGTTGTATTCATCCCGCGCCGACATCTCGGTCGCTGCGGAGTCGCCGACGTGCGAATTGTGCGCCCATACGATGCCTTTGCTTTGCGGCCCGTGGAAAGCCAGGAGATTCTTAAACGTTTCGAACATGTGGCTGTCGCGCAGATTCCACGAGGCGCGCGATCCGTAATACATGGTCCGATAGTAGCGCTCCGCGTTGGCGACGAGGCGGGCGTTCTGCACGGCATCCAGAAAACGCTCGCCATCGTGTTCGGCGTAAGCCCGGCGCTTTTGCATCAGATCCGAGAGCATGGAGGTCACCTCCCTCTCACACGTCTGGTACTGGCCGGAGAGCGCCGCCTGACCGTAGACCGCCGGATCCGACTGCCACGGCGTCAGGCACCCATAGCGGCGCCGCGCCACGCCGGCCGCTTGCGGGTCCACGCGGTCAAGATACTCCAGCACTGAGCGAATCGAATTGTACAGGCTGTAAAGATCAAGCCCGTGGAATGCCACCCGGTCGCCGGGCGCGACGCCGACATTGCGCGTCCTCAGCCAATCAACGAATTCACGCACTTCGCGATTGCGCCACATCCACACGGGAAACCGGGCGAAAGCGGTCCACTCGGAGGGCGGCACCCGGCTGTGGCGCACATAGTGATCGATGCGGGCGGCGTCGGGCCAATCGCCCTCGATGGCGACGAAGGCAAATCCATTCTTCTCGATCAGTTCGCGCGTGATCCGCGCACGCATGCGATAAAATTCCGACGTTCCATGTGTGGATTCGCCAAGTAGCACGACGCGGGCATCGCCGATCCTGCGCAGCATCGATTTCAGATTCACGGAGTCGATCGATGTGAACTTCTCGCTGGATTTCGCAACGGCTTCAGCCAGGGTGCCGTCCGGCACCCTGACGCCCAGCCGTCCTTGCCCGGCCCAGCCTTCCTCGCCCAGCAAGGGCACGAAACGCACGTCTGCAAGCTCCGTCGTCGTGAACTTATTCTCGGCGACGCGCGTTACGCGCACGAGTTCCTGTAGGCGCCGGTCGGCGCCCACCGGAATCACCAGCCGGCCGCCAATTTTCAACTGCGCCTTGAGGGATTCAGGGACTTGAGGTCCGCCGGCTGCGACGATGATGGCATCGTAGGGCGCGTGCTCAGGCCAGCCGCGCGTGCCGTCGCCGTGCAGTACATGGACATTGTCATAGCCGAGGTTTGCCAGCTTCTCCGCTGATTTCGCCGCGAGCTGGCCTATACGCTCGACCGTGTAGACGTCCTTGGCAATCTCAGCGAGCACCGCCGCCGCATAGCCCGATCCGGTGCCGATCTCCAGCACCTTCTCCCCGCCCTTGAGGGCCAGCGCCTCGGTCATCATCGCCACGATGTACGGCTGGGAGATTGTCTGCCCTTCGGCAATGGGCAGCGGTGCATCTTCATAGGCGAACTCGCGCAGATCCTCCGGCAGGAAGCGCTCGCGCGGTACGCTACGCATGGCCTCGAGCACCAGCGCCGAGCGTACGCCGCGATGCGCAACATGGCGGTCTACCATTTCCGCACGTAGTTTCCGAAAATCTGTCGGCTTCATTGTTTGGATACCTTGGCAAGATTCAATGGACTGCGCTGCGCGACCCATACGTGCATCTGCAAAGATAGTGCTCCCTTCGATGCCGCATACAAATACGGGATTATACCAACCATCGCATGCCTGCTGATCCGCGGTAAGTTACACTGGCTTCCTAACATTTCTCGGGAGCACACCGAACTCTAGGTAGTTCACCTAGTACCTTCGCCGCATGTCTGGGTCTAGGCTCTCTGCAAGCTTTTGCATAAATGCACTTATAGGCAGGAGGCAGCATGAAAGATCGCGTAGCCGCGGTATCCGGACAGTGGTATCTGGACCGGGGATCCGGAGACATGTTTCAGATAGTTAGCGTGGACGAAGATGACGGAACAATCGATGTTCAGCAGTCGGACGGTTCACTGGAGGAAATCTCTGTGGATGCCTGGGTCACACGAAGTCTGGAAAGATGCGATCAGCCGGAAGACTGGGTGGGCTCGTTCGACGACCTGGAGGCGGATGACATCGGGCTGCCGGAGACTCACGCTGAATCGCGTGGCGCGGAAGTTCCAATGGAGCGCGCGTTGCTCGAGATCGAGGAGCGGCGCATCGCTGGCACGAATGAAATCGACGAGTAGAACCACGCGCGCAACGCTGTGGATGGCGCTCTGGTTGTAAGTGTCACGCGCTCGCGCTGGTGCACGTGATCGTTGATCATTCGACTCTCAGAGCTGACCATCCTCCGCCGGTGCCGAGTACAATCAAGCCGTCCAGATAGCTCGAGTGATTCGGAACGATGACGCACGGTCCGGTCTTCGGGATTTTGTCGGAGCCGCGTACTGTCATCGGCAGATCAACCATCCGCAGTATGCCCCGCACTCCGCCGCGTGCGATCGAAGCACTCCCAAAGGCGATATGACCATGCAAACCGAATCCTATCCCACGATTGACGGCGAAATGGTGACCATTCGGCCGATTCGAATCACGGATGCGAAGATGCAGTCGGATTTCATTCGGCGTCTGGCCCGCAGACCAAGCACTACCGCTTTCTCGGCGGCGTGCGGCAGCTATTCCCAACTCAAGTATCGCGTTTGTGCGATGTCGATGGCAGGCACTCGATGGCCTTTGTTGCGACCATTCGCCGCGATGGGCGCGAAGTGGAGATCGGCGTCAGTCGTTACGCCCCGGATTCGCGATCCGATGTGAGAGAGATCGCAGTCACCGTCGCCGACGAATGACAGCACAAGGGCTTGGGCACGAAACTGATGAACCAGTTGATTCAATATATACTGGCGCAGCGTCGGCGCTTCAAAGAAATCGCGGTGTTCTGTACTCAGGGCGGATCCGGCGGCAATAAGGTCGCGGACCAAGTTGCCAAATTGTGCGGGCGCGGTGCAAGGGCAACTTTGATTCTCAATGAGGACGATATCGGAAGGAAACAATATGCGGTCCAAATCGATGGATTCGTCCGCTCTCTCGCTTCGGTGAAAGCGGCTTGAGAACGGCCAGCCGAAGATCTCATCGGCGCCCTGTTTGCTCCGTGCGTCTGCCCTGCTTTTCGATCGCTGTCCGCGCCGCGTCCAGGCCATTGGCCGACAGTACGACATGTCCTTCCAGTTCCAGCAGCATCTGAGTCGCTCGCGCCACGGACGTTTCATCAACGGTGAGCACGATCAATGCGCTATGAATGGGCCTGATCGCGGGGCTCCCCGCGGACGGCAACGGATGATCGGTACGAGGGCGGGGTCAGCCGGTCGACTTGAGCGCGTCAGATTCAATTCGCGATCAAACATGGACTGGTGGCCTAGGGCGCAGAACCGCCACCCGGAAACAAAATCGGCGGCAGGGCCATCACCGCTGCCGCCGAAGCCTCGACAAGGCGACCGTTACTGTACGGTGATCTGCTTCGGCTTTTGCTTGGCCGTCTCCGACTTCGGGATGTGCACGGTAAGGATACCGTCCTTGCTGTCGCAGCGGATAGCCTCTGCGTTCACATTGTCCGGCAGTGAGAAACCTCGCTCGAAGCTGCCGTAGAAACTCTCTACACGATGGTACTTCTCGTTCTTCTCATCCTTCTGCTGCTTGCGTTCGCCCTTGATCGTAATCACGCCATCATCGTAAGTCACCTGGACGTCTTCCTTCTTCACGGCAGGCAATTCCGCCCGTATGACGAATTCCTTGTCGGTTTCGCTGATGTCCGCCGACGGCGACCAATCGAGTTTCCTGCCGTTCGCGGCCAGGGCGGCGCGCGCGTAGCTGGCGGGCATCAGCCGGCTGAACAAGGCATCGACGTCGCCGAATGGTTCCCAACGTATCAAGCTCATAGCATTCTCCTCAATTTGAAGTTCGATGAATTTCCGCCCGACAAATTGTGAACCGCGCCCGCCGCTTGCACGATCCGTGAATATACGTATCTAAAACTCGTTCAATGCAATAAAGTCGGCTCGCACATCGCTAGGTAGTTTCCCTTAAACCCACGCATCGGAGCTTTGGTTAAGCTGCTTGCATGAAACACCATCATCGGCAATGCGCAAATCGGCTTATCCTGGCGACGCTGGCCTTGGCGGCTTTCGGCATCGCGCCGGCGGCACCTTCGGTCTCGGAGGGCAGTCGTCTCTACGCGCCGTGCGGAGCTTGTCATGCGCCAAAAGCATGGGGTTCCATGGATGGCGCCATTCCGAACCTTGCCGGCCAGCAGCGGCGGTATTTGGAAAAGCAGATGGCACTGTTCCGATCGGGAGCGCGCGTGGATCCGGCGATGCAGGTCGTCGCAGCCCATCCGACCGTGGGCAATCAACACGACATCGTCGCGCTGGCGAGCTACCTTTCGGGCCTGGAGCCGAATCCGAATCCGGTGAACGGTGCGGGAGAGCATTTGCGTGTGGGACAGGAGATATATGCGCACATCTGTGCCGCATGTCATGGCGCCGATGGTCGCGGCGAAGCGGGTAATCGGGTGCCCGGTATTGCCGGACAGCATTATCCCTACTTGCAACGGCAGATCGAGGTAGCCGCCGCTTTGCATAGGGATCTCGCGCCTCCTGAAATGACCGGTGCGCTGCGCGGCATGCGATCCCAGGAAAAGGATGCGCTCGCAGATTACATTTCGCGTCTCGGTAATTCAGATGTACTGCTCGATTCGAATCGATCCATCGCAGAGGGCAGATAGTCCGGGAGAAACGGCGGCCGGGGAATAGGAGAATAAAATGAATGCCCAAGTCGAATCTGAAGCCCGGTCGCGACCGGGAGGTTCGCTTGAGGCGCAGCTGCTGCGCCGCCTGCTTCGAAGTTTCGGCGACCCGCCCATCGAATTCCATCTCCTCTGGACGGACGAACGGGTGTCGGGGGCGGCATCGGGATCTCCTCTCGAACATTTACGCATTACCGATCGCCGCACGCTGCTCGGGCTGCTCTATGATCCCCAGATGCGCTTCGGCGATGCCTACGTCACAGGCCAGATCGAGGTCGAAGGCGACCTGGTGCAACTCATGGTGGCATTATTCCAGATCTTCGCTCCGGACGCGCGCGAGTCGACCTTGAGCCGCATTGCGGGTTGGTGCCGACGGCCTCGCCGCAACAGTCTCGCCGGCTCCCGCGACAACATCCATCGGCACTATGACATCGGGAACGCGTTCTATGCGTTGTGGCTCGGCGACACCATGGCATACACCTGTGCCTACTATCCGAGTGCGGAGGCTGGCCTCGATCAGGCTCAGACCGCAAAGATGGATCATGTCTGCCGCAAACTTAGGCTCGGTGCCGCGGATTCGGTGGTGGAAGCGGGATGCGGCTGGGGTGGGCTTGCATTGCACATGGCGGCCCGCTATGGCACCAAGGTGCGCGCTTTCAACATTTCACGCGAACAGCTCGAATTTGCGCGCCGGCGGACCCGTGAGCAGGGTCTCGAACACCGGGTCGAGTTCATTGAAGACGACTACCGCAACCTCAGCGGATCCTACGACGCCTTCGTGTCGGTCGGGATGCTCGAACATGTCGGTCGGGACCATTATCCGGAACTGGGACGCGTGATACGAGGCGCGTTGACGGCGCATGGACGGGCATTGATTCATTCGATCGGCCGCAACCGGCCCGATTCGCTGCATCCATGGATCGAGCGGCGAATCTTCCCGGGCGCCTACGCACCCTCGCCCGGCGAAATGATGCAGATCTTCGAGCCCTTCAACTTGTCCGTGCTCGACGTTGAGAATTTGCGGCTGCACTACGCGCGAACCCTGCGGCACTGGCTCGAGCGCTATGGAGCCAATATCGCGCAAGTGCGGGCGATGTTCGACGAGCGCTTCGTGCGCATGTGGCGGTACTATCTGGCGGGGTCCATTGCGGCGTTCGATACGGGCACGCTGCAGTTGTTCCAGGTGCTCGTCACGCCGCACCACAACAACGACCTTCCTCTCACCCGCGGCCACATGTATGGCTTGTAGATAGCATCCCATGCGAAGCGTGGACGTCATCGTGGTCGGCGGCGGCCCGGCGGGGTCCGCGGCCGCACAACGCCTGAAGGCCGCCGGTGCGAATGTTTTGCTGCTCGACAAGGATCGATTCCCCCGTCACAAACTGTGCGCCGGCTGGATTACGCCGCAGGTGCTGAGGGATTTGCAATTCGAGGTCAGCGCCTACCCGCACGGCTTTCTGAGCTTTAGGCGCCTCCATTTTCACATCAAGGGTCCGCGCCTGGCGGTGCCGTGTGTTCAGCATTCCATTCGTCGCTTCGAATTCGACGCCTGGCTGCTTGAGCGCTCGGGTGCCGAGTTCGTCCAGCACCGGGTCAGGGACATCCGGACCGACGCCGGCAACTACGCGATCGACGGACTCTTCCGCTGTCGCTACCTCATCGGCGCCGGTGGCACGTCCTGTCCAGTGCGGCGCGTACTATTCGACCACGCGCCTCCGCGGGCTCGCGCGCTGCAAACGGCGACACTCGAACTCGAGTTTCCCTGCGACTGGCAGGATGCAGATTGCCACCTTTGGTTTTTCGAGCACGGCCTGCCGGGCTACAGTTGGTACGTGCCAAAGGCGTCCGGCTGGTTAAACGTCGGCGTCGGCGGCATGGCGGTCCGGCTCAAGCAGCGCGGCGAGAACATTCGGGAACATTGGTCGCATTTGGCAGGTAAGCTGCAGCGCCAATTCGGGATCAACCTGGGCGAACCTACCGGCTACAGTTACTATGTGCGTGACTTCGGCGGCCCGATGCGCATCGGCAACGCCTATCTGACCGGCGATTCCGCCGGCCTCGCCACGCGCGACCTCTGCGAAGGAATCGGACCTGCAATCCGCAGCGGCCAGCAGGCTGCGGAAGCGATCGTGACCGGGAGCGATTACACACTCGAAGGCACCACGGGCGCGAGTCTCGGCGGCGGACTGATCAGCCGCTGCGCGGACTGGGCGTTCACACGCGGTGCCGGCCGGGCGATTCCGCCATAGCGGCATGGCGACGCCGGGGATCATCGCCGCCTAGGTAATTCCCGCGCTCAGTGTGTTTCCCCCGTAGGTATATTCCCCGGCTGCGCATTTGCCTGTTGCATCCCATCATGGCGCCTTATCTATCGAAACGGCGAGAAGTCCATGGACGCAGCGGGAAATACCTGGGCCATCGTGCTGGCCGGCGGCGAAGGCAGGCGGTTGCACAGCCTGACGACGACTGATTCCGGTGTCGCCATACCGAAACAATTCTGCTCCTTGAGGGGCGGCGATTCATTGCTGAACGACGCCCTCAAACGTGCCGCATCAATTGCATCGCCCGACCATATATGCGCGGTCGTCTCGCAGCGGCATCAGCGTTGGTGGGAATCAGCACTGGCGGGTGTGCCCACGGACAACGTCATCGTTCAGCCACGCAATTGCGGCACCGCGAATGGAATTCTGCTGCCGCTGCTCTACATCCTGGAGCGTGATCCTGACGCGCGCGTGGTGATATTGAACTCGGATCATCATATGAGGGAAGAAGGGGTGCTGGCGGCCGCACTCCAGCGCGCCGTGCAAGAACTGCCTAAGCGCGGCGACCAAGTGGTGCTCATGGGAATACTTCCGGAGGAGGCCGATCCGGATCTCGGCTATATCGTGCCGGGCTCCCGCGACGGCTCTGTATCGACAGTCGATCGATTCGTGGAAAAGCCGGATGCGTCGCTTGCTCGCACCCTGGTTGACAACGGAGCGCTCTGGAACGCCTTCATCTTAGCTGCGAAAGGTGCAGCGCTGCTGCAGATGTTCATTCAGCGATTTGCGCACGTCGTGGCCGGCATGCGGCAAGTAGTGATGAAGCACGAATTTAACCCCGGCCTTTCGGCCGCCGCGTCGAATCTTTACCGCGATCTGCCGGACATCGACTTTTCACGGGAGGTTCTACAAGGCGCTGAATCGGCGTTGCGAGTCATGCAGGTGCCACACTGCGGCTGGAGCGATCTTGGCACGCCGAAGCGGCTCGCAGAGACGCTGCAAACCCTGCCGCGGTCAGGATCGCCCAGCGAGGCGTCTGATCGCCTTGGCGCGTTTCTGAACCTGGCCTTGCAGCAAGCCCGCCTGCAGCCGGTTGTTGTTCATTCGACAAACTCATAACCCCAGATCGGCATATGTCTGTTCGGAGTCAAATTCTCAGACGACTGACCATCGACAATCCGGTAAATCTCTGCCTCAGGCGGCCGGCGGCAGATCCCGTGCCCGCTCCTCCAATATGGCGACTGCCGGCAGCGTCCTGGCCTCCACGAATTCGAGGAATGCGCCGCCGCCGGTTGAAATATACGAGATGCGGCTCGTGACGCCGTATTTTTCCACCGCGGCCAGCGTGTCGCCGCCTCCGGCCAGGGAAAAGGCCTCGCTGCCGGCAATCGTGGTGGCGATGGCCTTCGTGCCCTCCCCAAATTGATCGAATTCAAATACGCCGACCGGCCCGTTCCAAAGGATGGTCTTTGCCGACGAGAGAATCCTGGCATATCGTTGGATGGTGGCAGGGCCGATATTGAGAATCATCTCATCGGCAGCCACCTCCGCAACCCAGCGTCCTTTGGCGACGGCCCCGACGGCGCGCTCGCACGCAACGATGACATCCATTGGCAGCGCGATGTCTGCGCCGCGCGCATGGGTGTGGTCGAGCAGCCTACGCGCAGCTGCGATCATCTCCGTCTCGCATAGCGACCTGCCGACCTTGTAGCCGGCCGCCGCGAGAAAGGTATTGGCTATGCCGCCGCCAAGAATGAGCTTGTCCACCTTGCCCAGCAGTGTGTCGAGAATCGCCAGCTTGGTGGAGACTTTTGCGCCGCCCACGACGGCAACGAGCGGCCGCGCGGGATTGGCCAGCGCGCGCGCGAGTGCATCGAGTTCGGCGACCAACAGCGGCCCGGCGCACGCCAGAGGCGCGAATTTGGCGAGGCCATGCGTGCTCGCCTCGGCGCGGTGGGCGGTCGCAAAGGCATCCATCACGAATACGTCGCACAACGCCGCCATCCGGCGCGCCAGCGCCTCGCTGTCCTGCTTCTCGCCCTCGTTGAAACGCACATTCTCACACAGCACCACGCAGCCCGGGGCGCAATCGACTCCGCCGAGCCAGTCTTTACGTAGAGGCACGGATACGCCCAGCAGTTCGGAGAGCTTTGCGGCTACGGGCGCGAGCGATAATTTGGCGTCGTACTTTCCCTCCACCGGCCGGCCGAGGTGAGAGAGGACGATCACCCGGGCGTCCTGCTGCATCGCTGCACGCAACGTCGGCAGGGCGGCGCGAATGCGCATGTCGCTGGTCACCTGCCCGTTCTGCACCGGCACGTTCAGATCTTCGCGGATCATCACCCGCTTGCCGGACAGATTCAGATCAGACATGCGTAGAAGCGCCATCAATGTCTGCGCTCTCATGCGGCCCGCGACCAGGCCAATGCCGTATCGAGCATGCGGTTCGAAAATCCCCATTCATTGTCGTACCACGCGCACACCTTGACCAGCGTGCCGCCGATCACCTTGGTCAGAGTGGCATCGTAAATCGCGGAGTGCGGATCGTGGTTATAGTCCACCGAGACCAGGGGCGCGTCCGCATACGCGAGGATATCTTTCAAGGGACCGCGTTCAGCCGCCGCCTTCATCAGCGTGTTAATCTCCTCCACGCTGGTGGACCGAGCGGCAATGAAGCTAAGGTCCACGAGCGAAACGTTGATGGTGGGAACACGGATCGCAAAGCCATCTTGCCTGCCCTTTAGTTCCGGCAGTACCAGACCTACGGATGACGCCGCACCCGTCTTCGTCGGAATCATGGATTGCGTTGCCGAGCGAGCGCGCCGCAGATCCTTGTGATAGACGTCCGTGAGCACCTGATCATTGGTGTAGGAATGAACGGTGGTCATGACTCCCGCTGTGATCCCCATCGCTTCGTTCAGCACTTTCGCGAGCGGCGCAAGGCAATTGGTGGTGCAGGAGGCATTGGAGATCACTGTCTGGCTGGACTTGAGCGCGCCATGATTCACACCATAGACGATGGTGGCGTCGACATCGCTGCCGCCGGGCGCCGAGATCAGAACCTTCCTCGCGCCGGCGGCAATGTGCGCCGCCGCCTTGGCCTTGCTCTTGAACAATCCGGTGCATTCCAAGACAATTTCCGCGCCCAGTTCACCCCCGGGCAGCTTCGCCGGATCGCGCTGCGCAAACACGCGGATATAATTGCCATCGACGATCATTTCGTCGCCATCCACGCTCACCTCGCCGGCGAAGCGGCCGTGCACCGTGTCGAAACGGGTCAGATGCGCGTTCGTATTTGCGTCTCCCAGATCGTTGATCGCCACGATCTTCATTTCCTCCGCATGGATGCCCTCGTACAGCGCTCGCAGCACATTGCGGCCGATGCGCCCATAGCCATTGATGCCTATCTTGATTGACACCGTATCTGCACTCCTCAACAATTCTGAAATATATGGCGCTTCGACCCGGGATCGGGCGGGCGCCGGCGGCCGGCCCTACGGCACCGCGCCGGTGCGGATACCGACCGCAATGGTCGCGACCAACAGCAGCAGCGCCGCCAAAATGAGCGCCGTCCACAAGTGTCGTACATGGTATTTCATCGTCTGTCTCTCCGGTCGACTAGCGGCGCGATCGTTGTTCGTTGATTTGTCCCTTGCTCATGATGCCGAGGAGGGAGTTGGCGTCAGCGACGAACAGCCTGAGCAGATCATTGAGCGTGATGATCCCCACCACTTCTCCCTCATTCGCCACCACCGGCAGGCGGCGCACACCGAGCGCGTGCATCCGCTCGATCACTTGAGTGGTGTCCTCCGACTCTTGAGCGATGACCACCGGCGTGCGCATCAAGCTTCCCACGGTGGTTTTCGCCGGATCGAGCCCGTTTCCCAACACCTCGACCACGATATCGCGATCGGTGACCACGCCGAGGGGAATGCCTTCATTATCCGGATCGTCGACCACCACCAGATCTCCGACATGCCGGTGGCGCATGAGAATCGCCGCCTGAAGGACGGTGCTCTGCGGACCGCAGCACACCACGTTGGCCGTACAAGCATCTTTCAATAACATCGTAGCTTCCTCCACATGAAGATAGTTATGCCGTCTCACATCGCCAATACGTGCGCGAGTTCGAGAAGGCGGGTATCCGCCGGTTTCGTCCGCCCGGCCACTTCGGCGAGGAGCGTGCCGGTCGGCTTGCCGTCGCGCATGCCGATGAGCGTCCCATAACGGCGCTCGAACGCCGCATCCACCGCGGCGGCTCCCAGCAGTGTGCCGAGCATTCGGTCAAATACGCCGGGGGCGCCGCCGCGCTGCACGTGTCCCAGCTTCGTGACCCGCAATTCGAATCCAAGACGATCGCGGTGCTCGTGAAAATACTGCATCAGCGTATCTGCGTCGTATTTCGCGCCTTCCGCAATCACCGCGATCGCGTGGCTCTTGCCGCGATCGTAGGCCGCGCACAATGTTTGGGCGATGCTCGCCGGTTCGAGATCCACCTCCGGCAGTGCAATCACTTCCGTGCCTCCCGCGATTCCTGCCATTAACGTCAGATAGCCGCAGTGGCGGCCCATTACTTCGACCAGGAAAGCCCGCTTCATTGATGCGGCGGTGACTCGAAGAAGATCAATCGCCTGCAGCGCAACATCGATGGCCGTAGTTGCGCCAATACTGATGTCGGTGCCATAGAGTTCGTTGTCAATCGTGGACGCAATGCCGATCACCGGCGCCCCTTCCGCGTGCAGCGCCGCCGCGCCTGACTGGGATCCGTTGCCTCCGATGACCACGAGCACCGTTATTTCGTGCTCGCGCAGGGCCCTGAGAGCTCGCTCCCGTCCTTGTGCAGTCTTCAGTGGCTCATAACGCGAGATGCCGAGCCGCGTGCCGCCCAATTGAATGATCCCACCCACCTCGCGACGGCCCATGGGCCAGAAATCTCCGCCGGCCAGTCCTTGGTAGCCGTCGCGCACGCGGACAACTTCAAATCCACGTTCAATCGCACTGCGCACCACGGCGCGAATCGCCGCATTCATGCCCGGCGCATCGCCGCCGCTGGTCAACACCGCTAGTCGCTGCACGCCTCCAATCTCCGTCCCTGCCGATGAGTGCATGCTCTACGCTCCATCGCCGACGCACCATACGTGATGTCACCTATTCTTACTGTGTCATTAATATCATGGCATTATCGACGCTTCTTCGTCTACTGGGTGAAGCAGCATGGACAAGGAACGGGAGTTTGAGAAGTACGTGAGCGCGCTGTCGGAGACGC
>JANYIY010000177.1 GCA_025358615.1 Gammaproteobacteria bacterium
AGGGGGTCGGCGGCAGCCAGATCTGCGCGACGAAATCTTTGCTCTTCGGATCCTGCACGACATAACGCGCGTAGAGCGGGATGCGGTCCATCGCGCCGATGTCGGAAAGCACATGCACCTTCACCTGGCTGCCGTCGATCCGAGCAGCCATCCGGAAGGCCGCATCGGGCGGCAGGAAGTCGGTTTCGTTGGAGTCGACCCCCCGCAGCCACCAGGGCTTGGCTTGCGCAGCCGCAGTCCCCACTAGTGTGAGGGCTAACAAAACCAGTACTTGATTGCGTAGCATGCCATGCACTCTAGTGGCCGAAATGCCCCGACGCCAGCGGGTTAATGCGCTGCAGCACAACAAAAAACCCACATGGGGCTTGAATCGTCATATTTCGTCGCTATTATTAGCAGCCTCTAGGGGAGAGTGCTAACAGTCTCGCCCCCTCATTAACCCAAACAAAGCTAGGAGTCTTGTCTTATGAAGATTCGTCCCCTTCATGACCGTGTGATCGTGAAAAGAGAAGAAGAAGAGCGTAGGTCCCCAGGTGGCATCGTGATCCCGGATACCGCGACTGAAAAGCCGATCTTCGGCAAGGTCGTTGCCGTTGGTAAGGGCAAGATTTTAGAGAATGGCGAAATTCGTCCGCTTGACCTCAAGGTCGGCGACAAGATCCTTTTCGGTAAATACAGCGGTACCGAAGTAAAGATGGACGGCGACGAGCTGGTCGTCATGCGCGAAGAAGACGTCATGGCCGTTGTGGAAGGCAAATAAGCCCCGCAGCCGTTTAACCAAATTTACTTTCCGCAAATCAAAATTCATTTAGAGGTATCAGCAAATGGCAGCTAAAGACGTACGCTTCAGCGACGACGCTCGGGCACGCATGTTCAAGGGCGTGAATATTCTGGCGAATGCCGTCAAGGTCACCCTGGGCCCCAAGGGCCGCAACGCCGTTCTCGACAAGAGCTTCGGCGCTCCCACCGTCACCAAGGACGGCGTTTCTGTCGCCAAGGAAATCGAACTGAAAGATAAGTTCGAGAACATGGGCGCGCAGATGGTGAAGGAAGTGGCTTCCAACACCTCCGACGAGGCCGGCGACGGCACCACCACCGCCACCGTACTGGCGCAAGCCATCATCCGCGAAGGCTTGAAGGCCGTGGCCGCGGGCATCAATCCGATGGATTTGAAGCGCGGTATCGATCAAGCGGTAGTTGCAGCGACCGAAGAGCTGAAGAAGCTCTCCAAGCCCTGCAAGGATCCGAAGGCGATTGCGCAGGTCGGCACGATCTCCGCGAACTCCGATGAGAGCATCGGTAAGACGATTGCCGACGCGATGGCGAAAGTCGGTAAGGAAGGCGTAATCACGGTTGAAGAAGGTTCGGGTCTTGAGAACGAGCTCGAAGTGGTCGAAGGCATGCAGTTCGATCGCGGCTACCTCTCGCCGTACTTCATCAACAATCAGCAGGGCCAGAGCGCCGAGCTCGACAAGCCGCTGATTCTTCTGGTCGACAAGAAGATCTCCAACATTCGTGAATTGCTCCCCTTGCTGGAGTCGATTGCGAAGGGCGGCCGTCAGCTGTTGATCGTTGCGGAAGATGTGGAAGGCGAAGCGCTTGCCACGTTGGTCGTGAACACGATCCGCGGCATCGTCAAGGTCGCCGCCGTCAAGGCGCCGGGCTTCGGTGATCGCCGCAAGGCCATGTTGCAGGACATCGCGATCCTCACGGGCGGCACGGTCATTTCCGATGAAGTCGGCTTGTCGCTCGAGAAGGCGACGCTGAACGATTTGGGCGAAGCGAAGAAGATCCTGGTGGAGAAAGAGAACACCACCATCATCGACGGACACGGCAAGGCCTCTGACATCAAGGGCCGCGTCGAGAGCATTCGTGCGCAGATCGAGGAAGCGACCTCCGACTATGACAAGGAAAAACTGCAGGAGCGCGTTGCCAAGCTCTCCGGCGGAGTTGCCGTGATCAAGGTCGGCGCCGCCACCGAAATCGAAATGAAGGAAAAGAAGGCGCGCGTCGAAGACGCACTGCACGCGACCCGTGCGGCCGTCGAAGAAGGCGTGGTCCCGGGCGGTGGTGTCGCTCTGGTCCGTGCGTTGAAGGCCATCGAGAAGCTGGTCGGCAAGAACGAAGATCAGACCACGGGCATCAAGATTCTGGCCCGCTCGATCGAAGAGCCGCTGCGTCAGATCGTCACCAATGCAGGTGAAGATGCCGCGGTCGTTCTGAACCGGGTCCGCGAGGGCAAGGGCACGTTCGGCTACAACGCTGCGACCGGCGAGTACGGCGATATGATCGAAATGGGCATTCTGGATCCCACCAAGGTGACGCGTCTGGCTCTGCAGAACGCCGCTTCGGTATCGGGCCTGCTGCTCACGACGGAAGTCATGATCGCGGAGTCGCCGAAGGAAGAAGAGCATGCACACGGCGGCGGCGGCGGTGGCATGGGCGGAATGGGCGGTATGGATATGTAGTTGGCGCCAGTAGTTACCGGTCACTCGGTAGTTGCAGTCGACAAAGAGCGGACTTCGGTCCGCTCTTTTTTTGTGGAGACATTGCCGATGCGCAGGCTACCGTGTCTGTCTCTCCTGACGTGTCTCGCGCTGGCGAGCTCGGCCGCGTTCGCCGCCCCGCCGCGCACGGTGCAGATAGGGGGGATGCTATATGAGTCAACGCTCCAAGGACTCAATGGGCCGCCGCGAAAGCTCAGTGAATATCGCGGCAAGCCGCTGATCATCAACGTTTGGGCGAGTTGGTGCGGACCGTGCAGGCAAGAAATGGCGTCATTGGAGCGCCTCGCGTGGCGTGATCGAGACCATCATTTTGCGATCATCGGCATCTCAACGGATGATCGGGCGGAGCAAGCCCAAAAACTGCTGAAAAATTTCAACGCCACCATCAGCCAATTCATCGACAGCGGTCTTGTAATGGAAACCATGCTGGGCGCATCGCGGCTGCCTTTGACCGTGTTGGTCGACGCTGACGGCCGGATTCTCAAGAAGATTTACGGAGCGAGACAATGGGACGGAGTCGAGGCGCTGCGGATGATCAAGGATACTATTGACCGCTGAAGCGAACCGCAGATGTAGCAACATGGGGACCCACATTTATGATCAGCACCTTGATTGCCGCGGCCGCACTGGCCGGCGGATTCCAGCATCCAACCCCTGCACCACCGGCTGACCTTCCTGCCACCGTGTATCGCGAACGACGCGAGCGTGTGATACAGGCTCTCGGCGGATGCATTGGGGTCATTGCGGGCTAGGGCGAGGTATCCGGAATAACCGAGGACTACCGCCAGGATGGGGATTTCTACTGGCTGACGGGCATCAATGAGCCGGGCGCTTACCTGGTATTCGCACCGAAGTCGCCTTTCAACAAAGTGACGTTGTTCCTCAAGGCGCGCGATCCCGAGGCGGAGCGCTGGACGGGGCCGCGGGAGGCGATCTCGCCGGATCTGATCGAACGCTATGGGGTCGACAGGGTGAGGCGCGGCTCGCCCGAGACCAACCTCGAAGGCGCCGGCCTGAACCATGACTGCGTCGCCGTCATCGCGCCGTCCACCATGGCGAAGGAGGATCGCAGCGATGCCGAGCTTGCGTCGCGCGTGGCGCAGCGCTTTGGATTGCGCCTGGTCAACAAGCGTTCGCTGCTCGCGGAATTGCGCGAGGTTCACGGCAGCGAGGAGATTGAACGCATGGAGCGTGCCATCGCCATCACGCGAGCGGGTCATGAGGGGGTGGCCAAGGCAACCGTTGCCGGTGTGTCCGAGCGGGACGTGCAGACGCAGATGGAGTACGCCTTCTTTGCGGCGGGCGCCACGGCCTTAAGTTATTCCTCAATTGTCGGCGCGGGTCCCGATGGGGCGGTTTTGCATTGGGATAAGAACTCTCGACTACTGAAGGACGGTGATCTCGTGGTGGTCGACGCGGCCGCCGAGTACGGCCGGTACGCCGCCGACGTGACGCGAACCTATCCGGTGTCGGGCCATTTCAACGCCGAGCAGGCCAAGGTGTATCGGGCCGTGTATCAGGCGCAGCAGGACATTCTTGCGGCCATACGTCCGGGCGTGTCGATGGCTGAGCTGCAGCATGTCGCGGAGGGCTCGTTGCGCCGCGCGGGTCACTTGAAGGATTTCATTCACGGCTTCGGGCATTTCGTCGGGCTCGACGTGCACGATGCCGGGTTGTACGAGAAGCCACTGCCGGTGGGAGCGATTTTCACGGTGGAGCCGGGAGTGTATCTTCCGGAGCAGGGTTTCGGCGTGCGCATCGAGGACGAAGTGATCATCACGCCCACGGGCTACCGCCTGCTGACCAAGGATTTTCCGCGCAAGCTCGAGGAGGTGGAGGCGTGGGTGGCGAAGGCGCGGGGTAACTAGCCGGGGCGGGCCAGGGAGGCGATACGCAGCGCAAGTATTGGGCATGGATTGCAGGGTCTGTGTGCGTCGTGGCTGTCGTGGGGTATGGCGTGCTGAATCACAGCCGCGCGCAGCCGGCCGTCGCGAGAGCAAATTCATTAGGGCCGTTGCAGCGCGCGCTATCGCGGCAGACGACGGCTTTGGGACAATCCGCCACGGCCGGTTCGCCGGCGCAAAGCGATGTCGGCGCCAAGGTAGAAATCGAGTTCTGCGGGCTTGGCAAAGTCGCATTCCACGCCGACGACGAATTGGCCGTGGGCCGATATCTCGGCGGATTGAGCAAGCCGATCGCACGGCGTTGGCTAGCGGCCTTGCTCAACAGCGATGACAATCGTGCGCGGGCTGCGGGGATGTTTCTGGAAGGGAAAATCGATGGTGCTGGGTTCCAGCCCATGGCGGAGCAGACACGTGATGCTCTCGTTCAACTGGCTGTGGGGTCGGGCGATCCCGCGGTGTACGCCACCGCCGTCAGTGCCTGCAATAGCTATGGCGTCTCGGCGAAGGGCGCCTGCGAACGGATATCCCTACTAGCATGGACTCGGCTCGACCCCGACAATGCGGCGCCGTGGTTGTTGGTCGCGGGCAAGGCCAAAGCAGAGGGCAATGCTGTGGCCGCAGCGGATGCGTACAGTCACGCAGCCAAGGCCGGCAAGGTCGACTCCTACAATTTTTCTCTGCTGGCGTACGCGGAGCCGGAACTGCCGCTAGATGCAACACCTCTGGAGCGCTGGTACCTGGCGGTAGACGCCAACGGCATTCAAGCTACCATCCAGATGCATCAATATCGCATCGCGTCAACGCATTGCTCTGCAGTCTCCTTGCAGGACAACGCCCTTCGTAAGCAGTGCAGCGAATTGGCGGACGTATTTACATCCATGGGTACCAACTTGATCGATTTTGGTTTCGGCGCCGGTTTGGGAAGGCGCGCGGGTTGGCCGGAAGAGCGCGTCGCGCGCCTGTTCCGGGAACGCGATGCGCTAATGCAAGTCATGATGCAGGCTACGCCGACGGGTGTAAACAATCAGTGGAATTGCCGCGCCGTGGAGCTCGGCAATGCCTATGTGCGCGAGCTGGTTCAATTGGGAGAACTCGGCGCAGGGCGTGAGGCGCTGGACCGCTCCGGCGAAACGGTGCAGGAATTGGCGCAGAAGCAGCGGGATTTCCTCGAGAAGCTTCGACAGCAGAACGCACCGCCGGAGTAAAGCGTCGTCACTCCATAAGTTTGCCATAATTGACATTGATACTCTGCGTGTCGGCCAATTGGTTAGGCCACTTTTGGGCACCCTATTTTTTTGACGCCTGCTACCATCTGTAAATGAGTTGGTCGGCGCGGCAATACCTGACTTTCGAGGATGAGCGAACGCGTCCGGTAAGGGATTTGCTTTCGGCCTTGCCGGCGATTGAGGCTCGATCCGTGATGGATCTCGGCTGCGGGCCCGGCAATTCCACTGAGGTGCTGGCGGAGCGTTTCCCCGATGCTGCGCTACGCGGCATCGACAGTTCGTCCGACATGATCTCGGCTGCACGCCAGCGGTTGCCGCGAGCGCAGTTTACGGTCGGCGGAATCGAAGAATGGAAGGACGCCGACTCGTTCGACGTGATACTGGCCAATGCCGTGTTGCACTGGGTTCCAAATCACGCGACGTTGTTGCCGGCACTGGTCGTCAAACCGGCAGCCGCCGGCGGTCTCGCCATCCAAATGCCGGACAATCTCGACGGTCCCGCTCATCGACTAATGCGTGAGGTTGCCGCGGACGGACCTTGGGCGCCCGCTCTGGCAGAGGCGTTGGCGGCACGTACGCCGATCGCCGATGCCGATTGGTACTACGAACTGCTGCGACCGTTGTGCCGCAAAGTGGATGTGTGGCGTACCACGTATTATCACCCGCTGTCGGGCGGAGCAACGGCAATCGTGGAATGGTTCAAGGGCAGCGGCCTGAGGCCGTTCCTAGAGCCGCTCAACGCGCTGCAGCGTGATGCGTACCTTGATCGATATACGGTTGCCGTGGCGCAGGCCTATCCGGCGCTGGCCGATGGCTCGGTGCTATTGCCGTTCCCAAGATTGTTTCTAGTGGCGGTCCGTTAAAGAGGAGTCCGAAAATCCGATGCATACAACTACAACATTTGAACTCCCGGCGTTTCGTGTGACGAAATCTCTGGGAGTCGTCAGAGGAATCACCGTTCGGACGCGCTCGCTCCCTTTAAGCATACTCGGTGGGCTGAGAACTCTATTCGGCGGCCGCGTAGGTATTTTTTCCGATCTTTGCGAATCAGCGCGCGAGGAATCCTTTCAGTTGATGATTGCCCACGCACGGAAATTGGGAGCAAACGCCGTCATAGGAGTTCGCTATGACACGGGGCCGATGGTTGGCGCCGCGGAGGTGCTTTGTTACGGAACCGCCGTTGTTGTCGAGGCGTCACGCGTAGAGTAGGAATGCACCGGCCGGCGGCGCGGTAAGATCCGCCATGGACTTTGCATCCGTTCCGGAGATCTTGCGGGAGCCGTTGGCGCGTTGGTGGGAGCGCGCGGGCGTGAATGCCGCGGGCGCGGACGCCTCAATACTCAGTGACTCGCTGCGCGCGGAGCTGCCGCGCGTGGTTGCGGTGAGCGAATTCGTCGGCTCGGTGTTGATTCGGGACCCGGCGGCGCTCGAATGGTTGGCGCTCGACGAAAGTGCCAACGCAGAGTATGAATCCCGCGCTGGACAAGCCACGACGACGGCCGAGACACAGCGCATTCTGCGCGAGTGGCGGCGGCGCGAAATGCTGCGCATTGCCTGGCGCGATATTACTGATCGTGCTCAAGTGACTGAAACCTTGCACGCCTTATCCGATTTTGCGGACGCCGGCATTCGTGCCGCGGTCGCGGCTGCGCAATTGCACTTGGGCGAGGTGTTCGGCAAGCCGCGCGACGCCGCCGGCAATGAAGCGAGGCTCATCGTGTTGGGGATGGGCAAGCTCGGCGGGCGGGAGTTGAACTTCTCCTCGGACATCGACCTGATATTCTTGTTCTCAGAGGGCGGCCAGACCGACGGTCCGCGGGTGGTCGAGAACGAGGAATATTTCAATCGCCTGGGCCGCGAGATCATCCGGCTGCTCGATGCGCGCACCGAAGACGGCTTCGTGTTTCGGGTGGACATGCGCCTGCGGCCTTTCGGCGACAGCGGGCCGCTGGTGGTGAGCTTGGCCTCGCTGGAGGATTACCTGCAGGAGCACGGTCGGGACTGGGAGCGCTATGCCTGGATCAAGGCGCGCGCCATCGTCGGCGCTGAGGCCTACGCGGTGGCTACTCAAGATTTCGTACGGCCCTTCGTATACCGACGCTACCTCGACTTCGGGGTGATCGAATCGCTGCGTGACATGAAGGCGCTGATCGCCCGCGAGGTGTCGCGGCGCGAACTCGATCAGCATTTGAAGCTCGGCAAGGGTGGGATTCGCGAGATCGAATTCATCGTGCAATCCATGCAATTGGTGCGCGGTGGCAGCGACCGCAGGCTGCAGTCTGCTTCCTTGCTCGACGTGCTGCCGAAGCTCGCCGGCGCCAAGCTCATGTCGACGGCGGACGTCGCTGAATTGACGGAGGCCTACCTGGTTTTGCGCAAGGCCGAGAATACCTTGCAGATGATTCGCGATGAGCGGACGCATTCGCTGCCCGCCGCGGATATCGACCGTGCGCGCTTGAGCTTGGGCTTAAGGGTGGCGGACTGGACTGCCGCCTACGCACTCATCGACGCTGCGCGCGGCAAGGTGACGAGGCAATTCGAGGCGCTGCTGGCGGGGGCGGCGGCCACTCAGCGCGGCGCGCGCGGTCAAGACGACGCGGGTGCGGATTGGCTGGCTTCCGACGCGGCGAAAGTGGACCAGGAATTGCTCAATGGCGGGTTTCCGCCCGACGCGGTGCCGGCCGTTGCTGCGACACTGGAAGTGTACCGGCAGGCGGCTTCTTATCGGCGGCTGGACGAGGCGGGTCGGCGCCGACTGCACGGCATACTCGGCCGTTTGCTGAGCGCGGCTGCGCAGCTGCCCTCGCCCGCCGTGGTGGTGCAGCGCGTGTTGCGCGTGCTCGAGGCGATCGGCACACGCGCATCGTATCTGGCCTTGCTCAAGGAGCAGCCTGCGGCGCTCGATCGCTTGATCGAGGTGTGCGCGATCAGCGGCTTCTTATCGCGGCAGATCGCCGATTTCCCGCTGCTGCTCGACGAATTGATCGACCCCAAGGCGTTCGCCGAAATGCCCTCACGGATGAACTTCGTCGCGGAACTCGCGGTGCGTACCGAGCGCATGCCCGCCGATGATCCGGAGCGGCAGGTAGAGGCGCTGCGGCAGTTCCAAAAGGTGGCCGTATTTTCGGTGGCGCTTGCCGATCAGACCGGCAGGCTGCCGCTGATGAAAGTGAGCGACCGGCTCACCGATATCGCGGAGCTCATCATTCAATGTTGCATGGATCTGGCGTGGCAGCAGATGACAGACATGTACGGCGCGCCGTTCTGCGGCGATCGACAGGAGAGCCTGCGCCCGGTGCGGATTGCCGTTGCCGGCTACGGCAAGCTGGGCGGCTTGGAGCTGGGCTACTCCTCTGATCTGGATTTGGTTTTCCTGCACGATTCACGCGGGGAAATTCAACAAACCCAGGGTGCGCGGCAGACCATAAGCGAGCGCTCGTTGGACAACACGGTGTTTTTTCTGCGCCTCGGGCAGCGCATCGTGCACCTGCTCACCATGCATTCGGCAGCGGGTCGCCTGTATGAGGTGGACATGCGGCTGCGGCCAAACGGCAAGGGCGGATTTCTCATGACGGGCATCGACGCATTCGAGCGCTATCAGCGCCAGGAAGCGTGGACTTGGGAGCATCAGGCGTTGCTGCGCGCGCGCGCAGTCGCGGGAGATGCCGACTTATGCCAGTCCTTCGAAGCAGTGCGGCGCGGTGTACTGTGCGAGGCCGTGCATCGGGATGTTCTGCGGGCCGACGTGGCGGAGATGCGCCAGCGCATGCGGCGCGAACTATCCAAGGCCGGTGCGGGAGAGTTCGACATCAAGCAGGATGACGGCGGCATCGCCGACATCGAGTTTCTAGTGCAGTACTGGGTGCTGGCCGCGGCCAATGTGCATCCACAGCTTCTGACCTTCACGGATAATATTCGGCAGCTCGAAGGATTGGCGGCTGTGGGCGTGCTGGATCATGCAACGGCGCAGTGGCTGACCAATGCCTACATAGGGTTCCGCACAGTGTTGCATCACCTCTCGCTGGAGGGCCAAGGAGAACGCGTCGTGGCGGCGGCCCCATACGCGGAGACTCGCGCGCGGGTGGTCGAGATCTGGCGCGCGGTTTTCGAGTGAGGACGCCTGGTGTAGACTGCTGCCGATGGAACCCATGCTGGTACAAAGCGACCCGAAGCATCAGCTGATTCAGCCGAACGCGCTGCACCAGTACAATGTGACCGAGGCGGATGTGCCGCTGTCCTGCCCGATGCCGGGGATGTTCCTCTGGAATTCGCACCCCAAGGTCTATTTGGCGATCGAGCAGACCGGCTGGGCCAAGTGCCCGTATTGCGGGGCAGAGTACACACTTAAAAGCGCTGCGCGCTAACTGCTACGGGGTCGTGCTAAGCACCGCGACCCCGTCCGCCAAGATTGGATTGGAAGAGACTACGGTCTGTAGTCGCGGTAGGATTTCTCCTCGACGATGCTCGAGCCCAAGGTGGTGTTGATGCGCCGCTTGATGGCGGCGCGTTCGTCGTTCTCGAAGTAGACAGCCCGCGCCAGCCGGACGAATTCCGCATCGAAGGTTTGTGAACGTTCCTTGTCGCGGATGTCATCTTCGATCACCCACAGGCGCTCGTTGACCTTGAGCAAGGCGTCGACGTCGGCTTTGAGGTCGATTCTGGCGTACGCCGACTCATTCCAGGTCGCCTCGAGGTTGCGCAGTTCGAGCCGCACGTTGGCCAGCTTGGCGGGGTCACCCATCCGCTCAGACTTGATGCGCAATATCGTGATCTTGTCGAGCAATTCTCCCGGGGAAATCGGGACTGTGATTTCGTTCATCGCGGCATTTTAGCGCGATCCGCCATCAGCGCGTCGAGTTTGGCGGTCACATCCTTGACCTCGATCAAGTCCATGACGCCGGGGCGCTCGATCTTGGTGGTCCAGGGAATTTGCGCGGCGGGCTTCTTCAAGAATAGTTTTGCAGCTGCGTCGTAGCGGTCGACGCACCACTCGCGGCTGTAGTAGGGGCCCGCGCGCTGAAGGTTGGTGGCGGCGTACAGTCCGATCACGGGGAGTCCCACCATGGTCGCCATGTGCGCAGGTCCGGAATCCGGCGTCAGCAGCGCCGTGCTTTGGGAGAGAAGCCCGAGAAGCTGCGGCAGTGTGTCCTTGCCGATCTGGTTGAGCAGGTCGAAGTGCACGGCGGCCATGATTTTCCGGCCCATCTCGCGTTCGATGGCGCTGGGTCCGCCGACCAACACCACGCGCATGTGATGCATGTGGGAGGCGTAGCCGGCCACCGCTGCATAACGGTCCGCCGTCCAATTGCGGGCGGTGTGACTGGAGCAGGCGCTTATGAGGAGCGTCGGGCGCTCGTCGGTGACGATGCCGCGGGCGTACGCGATCGCCTCCCCCGGCAGGGTCAGGTCCCAGTGCGGAGCCTGGGGCGCAATGCCGCAGGCGCGCACGAATCCCATGAACGAATCCAACACATGTTCCGCTTGGGCGGGCGCGATGCGTGCATTGGTGAACCACCATTGCAGCTCGCGTGCGCGCGCCTTGTCGAAACCCAGCTTGATGGGCGCGGCAATCAGACTCGCGACCAGGCTGGCGCGAAACGATAACTGCATGTCGAGCAGCAGGTCGAAGCGCCGGCCGCGCAAGGTTCGGCGCAACCGCCACAGTTGCTTAAGCGTTGCGTTTTTGTCGAAGGTGATAAACTCGATTTCCGGCAGCAGCGCCGTCATCAGCTTGGCTTCCACCTTGCCGATGATCCATGTGAACCGGGCTTGGGGCCAGGCCTCTTGCAGGGAGCGAAGCGCGGCCAGCGCGTGGCAGGTATCGCCGATGGCCGACAAGCGCAGCAGACATACATGCTGCAGCGGCGGTTTGAAACTTAGGGTCATCGTATCCGTGATGATAAAGGGCCGACGCATTGTCACAGCCACGGGCGCCATGCTGTCTGATCCTGACCGCGTTGGCAATGTAGAAGAGGCCGCGGCGCAACGCTTCTTCGATCCGGAATTCTGGCGCGGCCGGGGCGAATTGGCCGAAGTATCGGGCGGGCGCGGAGCGGCATGGTTCGTGGGGTCGGGCGAGCGTCAATGGGTGCTGCGGCACTACCGCCGCGGCGGCTTCATTGCGCGCTTGTCGCAAGACTCCTATGTGTGGACCGGTGAGGATCGGGTGCGCGCTTTCGCGGAGTGGCGTCTGCTCGATGCAATGACCCAGCGCGGCTTGCGCTTACCCAAGCCCATTGCCGCCCGCTATGAGCGCAACGGTATGCTCTACCGCTGCGATTTGATCACCCAGCGAATCATGCATACCGAGACTTTACCGGGCGCGCTCGCCAGGGCGCCGCTGGCCGAATCACAATGGCGCGCCGTCGGCGCGGCGCTGGCGCAGCTGCATCGCGCGAGTGTGGATCATGCGGACTTGAACGCGCACAATATACTGATCGACGTTCAGGGAATGGTGAGTGTGATCGATTTCGATCGCGGCCGGGAGCGCGCCCCGGGCAAATGGAGTATGCGAAATTTGCAGCGCCTACAGCGTTCACTTGCCAAGATAGCCTTGGGACTGCCGCCCGAGCGCTATTCTGCGCAGGCCTGGGAGTGGCTGCTCGCCGGATACGAGGCCAGATAATGCGCCCGCTGTACACGCTGTTGACCTACTGTGCCATGCCATTCGCGTTCATCGTGGTGTTATGGCGGGGCTTTCGCGATCGCGGTTACCGGCAGGGTTTGGGCGAGCGGTTCGGCTATGGGCGTACTTGTGAAGCGCCGAGCATCTGGCTGCACGCGGTGAGTTTGGGGGAGATGACGGCGGCCGCGCCGCTGGTGCGTGCGCTGCGCGCTCGCTACCCGCGCAATCCTCTGGTACTGACCACTGCGACGCCGACCGGCCGCGCACGCGCTCGAGACTTGTTCGGCGACACCGTCGATGTGCGCTTTCTGCCCTACGACATGCCGCAATCGGTGGCGCGTTTCCTGGACCGCGTCCGGCCGCGGCTCGCCGTCATCATGGAAACCGAGCTGTGGCCGAATTTGTTCGGCGAGTGCGAGAGCCGTGGCGTGCCGCTGATGCTGGCGAGCGCACGATTGTCGGCGAAGTCTGTCATGCGCTATCGGCGCTTCGGCAACTTGTTTCGTGGAATTTTCTCTGCCAGTTCGTTGATAGCAGCGCAGACACGGGAGGATGCTGCGCGCTTTATCGCCATCGGCGCACACAGTGCCAGGACCCGCGTGATCGGCAATATAAAGTTCGACCTGGAGTCGAGCCCGGAAGATCTGTTTGAAGGAGCCTCGTTGCGTTCCTCGCTCGGCGACTCGCGGCCCATCTGGATTGCGGGCAGCACGCATGCCGGCGAGGAGGAGCAGGTGCTGGCGGCGCATCAGGAATTGCGTGCCGGCCAGGTGAACGCGCTGCTGTTGCTGGTGCCGCGGCATCCGGAGCGATTTCCCGCGGTAACGACTTTATTGAATCGTCAGGGCTGGCGTTTCACGCGCTGGAGCAGCGCTGTGATGCCGGACCGCTCGGCGCAGGTGGTGCTGGTGGATACGGTGGGAGATCTGGCGTCACTGTATGCGGCGGCGGACGTGGCCTTCGTCGGCGGCAGCTTGGTGGGCGGTGTGGGAGGGCATAATCTGCTCGAGCCGGCGTCGTTCGGGCTGCCGGTATTGACCGGACCCTCGTACTACAACAGCCGGGACATTGCCCGACTGCTGCTCATACAGGGGGCGGCGCTGCAGGTGGGCAACGCGAAGGAACTGGCGGCTGCCCTGGCGCAACTGTTGGGGGATCCGGCGCTGCGGCAGCGAATGGGTGCCATCGGACGGCATGTGGTCGAGTCAAACCGCGGCAGCGTGGCGCGCTTGCTCGAACTTATTGAATCTTTGTTGGCGGATCCGCCGGTGGCGGCGCGTCGGTCAGCAGGCTGTTGATCTTTTCCAGACTCTGCTGCGAGAGTGTGCCGGCGGCCTGCTGCAGTTTGAGCACATTGATCATGTAGTCGTAGCGGCTGCGGGAATAGTCGGTCTGCGCCTGCACCCAGAGCTGACGCGATTGCAGTACGTCCACGGCCGTGCGCGTTCCCGCCTCGTAGCCGGACTCGGTGGCGCGCAGGGAGATCGCATTCGACTCGACTGCACGGCGCAGCGCCTTGACCCGCGAAATCTCCGACAGCACGCCGAGATAGGAGTCGCGCGCGTCGTGTTCGGTTTGCCGCGCCACGCGCTCGACACGTTCCTTGGACGCGCGATGCTGGTACACCGCTTGACGCACCTGCGAGGACACCAGGCCTCCGGCATAGATGGGAAAGGTCAATTGCAAACCGATGGTACGCTGATTCTGGTCGATGGTGGTGCCGCCCGCCGGAGTGCCGTCATCAAAGGTATTGACGCCGTCACTGTTAATTTTGTAGCGGCTGCCCACCAAGTCGAGCGAGGGGAAGTGGCCGCCGCGCGCGGAGCTGACGTTTTCGCGGGCGATGTCGGCCGCCAAACGGCTGGAGACCAGTGAAAGATTCTGCTGCAAGGCCATTTCTACCCAACGATCTTCGCTGACCGGGTCCGGATTTGCCATCTCGAACGGCTCGACGGGACGGGCAAGCGTCTCGAACGCGTCACCGGTGATTTCGCGCAGCAGCTCCTGAGTCGAGGAGAGCGTGCGCTTCGCGGCGATCACGGCTGCCGCACCGCTGTCGTGGGCGG
>JANYIY010000261.1 GCA_025358615.1 Gammaproteobacteria bacterium
CGAACAGCTACCACCCGGACGGCAAGGCCATAGTCTTCAATCGGCCGCTTGGCGTGAAGCGCAATAAGGTGGTGCTGCCACCCGGCTATGAAGTGGTGGGTTTAACGGTTCCGTCGCAGATCCTGACGGAAAAGGACGGACGGATTGCCATCAGCTTCATGCATGCCGGCACCGGCGAAGCCCCGCTGCAACTGCGGGCGCTCAAGGACGCACAGGTGGGAGCGGCGGCGCTGCCCAAGCCCTTGACGCCGCAGCTGAGCTGGGAGGCGCCGTTCAAGGGCGAGACCGAGCAGGATCGGCTGTCGGAACGCGCCCATCAGGATCGCGATATCGTCTACTTCCTGCAGCAGCCTGAGACTCATGCGTTTATGCTGTATCACGATTACACCGAGTCGCGAGCGGAAGTGAACGGCTACGCCAATGTGGTTCGTCAGGGCAGCTCGGCAAGTCATCCCTCCGCCACCGTGCTCGACACGGGAGAACAATTGAAAGCGCTGGAGATGAGCGGCGCCGAGATGCTTGATTCGAAGATCAACGCGGGCGAGGAAGTCGATCCGGCGGCGCGCGTCGTCGTGATTCCGTTTGCGCCGGTCCAAACGGGACAAACATTGCGGCTGCGCATCGCCGAGACCTACACGGCGCCCGTGAGCTACAAGTTGGATGGCGAGGAATTGGTGTTCGATCGCAGCTTGGGAAGACCGCGCAACGCCGTGGTGCTGCCCATGGATTGGTACTGCACCTTCAGTGCCGTTCCGGCCACCGTGAGCCAGCTGCCGGACGGACGGGTGCGCCTCGATTATTGGGATGATCGGCCGGAGGCAGTGGCTGTGCTGCTGAAGGCCAGACGACGGGTCAGCGGGCGGTGAGCATACGCTGCGGCGCCGCATCCGCAGAAACAATGGGAATTGTTGGGAGGTTGTCGTGATTCAGTTTTGTCGCATGCGTTCGTTTGCCGCCTTAGGTGCGCTCAGCGCCGTGCTTGCATCGGCAGCGGACGCTGCGCCGCACGACACGGACGTGCACGATCTGGTCCTGCGCGACGGCATCATCTACGACGGTTCAGGCCGGGCGCCCTACCGGGGTGACGTCGCCATCGATGCCGACCGCATCACCTATGTCGGGCCACACCGGGACTTATCCGCGCGAACGGACATCGACGTCAAAGGCCACGCCATCGCACCGGGCTTCATCAATATGCTGGCGCACCCCGAAGAGTCGTTGTTCGCCGACGGGCGAGCCTTGAGCGATCTAATGCAGGGCGTGACGCTCGAAGTCATGGGTGAATTCTCAATGGGGCCGCTGAATAAAAAAATGGTGCAGCTGATGGCGGCGCGGCAGGATGACATCAAGTATCCGGTCACGTGGACCACGCTGGGTCAGTACTTGGAGACCCTGCAGCGGCGCGGTATCAGTCCCAATGTGGCGTCCTTCGTCGGCGCCTCGACGGTGCGCAGCGTCGTACTGGGCGAGGGCGACGTGCAACCGTCGCCCGCGCAACTCGACCAAATGCGTACGCTCGTGCATCAGGCCATGGAGCAGGGAGCGCTGGGCTTGACGACCATGCTCATCTACGCGCCCGCGACCTACGCCAAGACTCCCGAACTCATTGCGCTCGCCCAAGAGTCCGCTCGTTGCGGAGGCATATACACCGTCCACATGCGCAGCGAGGGTGACCGCATCGAAGCCGCCCTTCAGGAAACGATCGACATCGCCAAGGCGAGCGGCGCGCCTGCGGAGGTTTACCACCTGAAAGTTGCCGGTAAGGACAATTGGGGCAAGCTGGATCGGGTGATTACCATGGTCGATGCGGCACGCGCCTCGGGTATCCGCATTTCGGCCGACATGTACACCTATACCGCCGGCGCCACGGGGTTGGACGCCGCCATGCCCCCCTGGGTACAGGACGGCGGCCTCGAGACCTGGATTGCGCGCCTGAAAGATCCGGCGGTGCGCGCAAGGGTGATCGCCGACATGCGCAACCCGCACCCGGGCAATTGGGAGAACCTTCTCGCCGCCTCCGGCGCTGACGGCACGCTGCTGCTGGCGTTCAAAAACCCCAAGCTCAAGCCGCTGACCGGCAAGAGCTTGGCCGAGGTCGCGAAAATGCGCGGCGTAAGCCCTGAAGATGCCGCCATCGACTTGGTAATCGAAGACGGATCTCGCGTGGGCCTCGCCTATTTTTTGATGAACGAGGACAATATCCGCCGCCAGGTCGCACTGCCCTGGGTGAGTTTCGGATCCGACGAAGCCGGCGACGCGCCTGAAGGGGTATTCCTGCTCTCCGTGGCGCATCCGCGGGCGTATGGCAATTTCGCGCGCGTGTTCGCCCAATATGTACGCAAGGACCACGCCCTGAGCATCGAACAGGCGGTGCGCAAGCTCGCCACCCTGCCCGCCGACAATCTGTCACTGCCCGATCGCGGCCGGCTGACCGCCGGCGCCTTTGCCGACATCGTGGTGTTCGATCCGGACACCATTCAAGATCACGCCACCTATGCCAATTCCCATCAATTGAGCAGCGGCGTGAGCTACGTCATCGTCAACGGCAAGCTGGCCGTCAAAGACGGTGCGCCGACCGGTGCCGCCACCGGCCGGGTAGTGCACGGTCGAGCCTGGACGGGAACAGCGGCAAGCGGTTGCCGGGCCGCCGCAAAAGATTGGACTTGGTCGAAATAGCTGCGTTAAGGAGCAGCTTCGGCAGAGGGATAAACGACGCCGCCCTTCATCACGAAGCGCACCTGCTCCAGACGCGTGACGTCGGCGAGAGGATCGCCGGGCACTGCGACGATATCCGCGAGCTTGCCTGGCTCGATGCTGCCGAGCTTGTCCGTCCAGCCGAGAAGTTCCGCACCGGCCACCGTCGCCGAGCGCAGCGCCTGTTCCGGCGTCATGCCGAACTTGACCATCCAGGCGAACTCGCGCGCCGGATTGATGTGCCAGTCGAAACCGCCGATGTCCGTGCCGAAAGCAATCTTCACACCGGCCTTGAGCGCGCGGCGAAAGGTCTTCTCGTGTATCTCGCCCATCTGCTTCCAAACCGGCGCACCCGCCTGAGCACGTCCCTCGGCCACATACTCGCCCACATAAATCGTCGGGACATAGAAAATACCTTTCTGCACCATCGTTCGAATGTCTTCGTCGGCAATGTAGTTGCCGTGTTCGATGGAATCTACGCCGGCCTCAACCGAATTGTGCACGCCCTGACGCGCCATGGCATGCGAGGCGATCTTATGGCGCTGCCGATGCGTCTCATCCACGATGGCGCGAAGCTCATCGAGAGTGAACGTGGGAATATCGTCCAGCGTGCCGTCGGGCTGAACCTTGTAGCTGCGGTCCGAGTACACCTTGATCCAGTCGGCACCGTGATAAATTTGCTCGCGTACGGCGCGGCGGCCGCCGTCCACTCCGTCCACTTCCTGCACGCCCTTCGGCACGACGATGCCGGGCGCGTAGCCGATGAGCGGGTAGGCGCCGGTAACATCCATGGAGCGTGTCGCCACCTGCATCCGGGGACCCGGAATGACGCCGCGCTCGATGGCGTTCTTGACGTCCACATCCGCGTATCCCGCCCCCTCGGTCTCGAGATCTCGGATCGAGGTAAAACCCCATGACAGCATGCGGCGCGCGTTAACGGTGGCCAAAATCGTGCGGTATTCCGGCGACTGCTTCAGCAGCTGCTCATCGTAATCGGCGGCCGTGATGTCACCCTGCAGAAGCACATGGGTGTGGCTGTCGATCAGCCCCGGCAAGCAGGTCAATTGCGACAGGTCGATCACCTTGCCGTCGGGAGCCGCGGCGCCCGCAGGCCGCACCGACCCGATCTGCGCCCCGCGCACCTCGATGAGCGTCGCACCCTGCGTCTTGCCACCGCGGCCGTCCCATAGCGCACCGCATTTCAGCCAGGTTGTGCTCACCGTGTTTTGCGCGGCAGCCGCCGGAGTTTCGGCGCGCGCCGTCGCGGCGCTCGCGACGTAAGCAATGGCGAACAATGTCGCAAAGCCGGCAGCAGGTACCCGCCGCGCGATGCGGCGTGCCAAATCTGGGTGAGGCATGAAGGGGTTTGTTCCTATGGTAAATCGACGCGCAGGATGGAATGTTCGAAGGAATCGACCACCGCCAGCGACACCGAGTGGTGGCGGCGGCGAACTCACTCCGCCTCCGCCGCAAGCAGCGAGAGCGGCAAGGCACACAAACGCGAGCCCCGCCAAGGCGTGATGCAGACGTTGCAAGATTTTAACTCCCTGTATTTCCCATTATCTTGCCATGCCCGCTGCGCCGCCGGCCAGCATTTAGTCGTGTAATATCGCCCGCACAATTAGTTGCCTTGCGGGAGACCACAATGAGCGGATGGACAGTCGATAAGCCGAATCGCCGTGGACTGCTGATGATGGCTGCAGCTGCGGGCGCCACGCTGGCCATGCCGCGCCTGCTGCGGGCCGCCGCCGGCAAGGGCAGCGACGCCATGTTCGGCGGCGACCTGACCGCGATCCGCGCTGCGATCGAGAAACAGCGGCCCGAAGCGATCAAACGCCTGCAGAGCTGGATCGCTCTGCCCTCCATTGCGGCCGAGAACCGCAATATGAGAGAGGGCTGTCAGATGATGATGGATCTCCTCAAGGAGGCCGGCTTTCAGAGCACGAAGATGATGCCAACCGACGGGCAGCCCGGCGTATTCGCGACGTTGGACGCCGGCGCGAAGCGCACGGTGGGCATGTACTTCATGTACGACGTCAAGCAATTCGTGCCGTCGGAATGGAGCTCTCCGCCGCTGGATGCCGCCATTGTCGACAAGGCGCCGTTCGGCAAGGTGATGATCGGGCGCGGCGCCATCAATCAGAAAGGTCCGGAGGCTACGTTCCTCGCAGCCTTGCACGCGCTCAAAGCCGCCGGCCGCAAACCGCCGGTCAACATTGTGCTGGTGGCAGAAGGCGAGGAAGAAATCGCCTCGCCGCATTTCCGTCAGGTCGTGCAGCAACCCGAAGTGCTGGCAACGTTGTCCAAATGCCATGAAGTATTCATGCCCTTCGCCTCGCAAACTCCGCAGGGCGGTGTGCAGATCGCGCTCGGCGCCAAAGGCGCGGTGGAAGTCGAACTCGTCTGCTCGACGGAGAAGTGGGGCCGCGGCGCCAAGGACGACATTCATTCCAGCTACAAGGCGGAGCTCGACAGCGCGGTATGGCGCATGGTCAAGGCGCTGTCGACGCTGGTGTCCGAAGACGGCAACGATCCTGCCATCGACGGCTGGTTCGAGCATGTGAAGCCGCTCACCGCGCGCCAGAAGCAGATCATCGCCGACAACGTTGCCACCACCAACGAAGCCGACGTCAAGAAACTGCTCGGCGTGCAGCATTGGGTGCGCGACCTATCCTATCGCGACGCGCTGGAGCGGCTGGCCTCGCAGCCGACGGTCAATATCGAGGGCATGTTTGCCGGCTACACCGGCCCCGGCGGCAAGACCATTCTGCCATCCAAGGCCACCGCCAAGCTCGACTTGCGCCTGGTGCCGGATCAGACCGCCGCGGATGCGGAGGCTAAGCTCAAGGCGCATCTCGCCAAGCG
>JANYIY010000362.1 GCA_025358615.1 Gammaproteobacteria bacterium
ACGGCCGACGGCGGCGCACCGAACAGGCGGAGAAAGGTCCGCCGCATTCGCTCAGCGTTGCCGAAGCCGCAGGCGCGCGCGACCTCCTGGATGGAGCGGCCATTGCCGGCGAGCGAACCGCGAGCCGTCTCGGCGCGCAGCTGTTCAATGGCCTTTGCCGGAGAGATTCCCGTCTCGGCGTGGAAGGCGCGCGTAAAATGCCTGGGACTCATGGACACATGGTCTGCCAGGTCCGCCACGCTATGCCGTTGTTGCAGGTGGTTGCGTACATGATCGAGCAGTGCGGTAAACCGACCGTTGGCTCGTTCCATATCCAGTAGTGCCGAGAACTGTGATTGCCCTCCCGGGCGCCGATAATAGACCACGAGCTGTTGCGCCGTACTGCGAGCGATGGGCTCGCCGAGATCAGCTTCGATCAGAGCCAATGACAAGTCGATTCCGGCCGTGATGCCGGCAGATGTCCAGATGGATCCGTCGTTGACGAATATGCTGTCCGCGTCCACGGAAACCAGCGGGAATTTGCGGCCGAAATCGGCGGCGCGACTCCAATGCGTGGTTGCGCGCTTGCCATCGAGCAGACCGGCAGCCGCCAATAAGTAGGAGCCCGAGCAGACGCTCGCAGTTCGACGTGCCCGCGCCGCGCAGCGATTGATGAACCGCCGGGTTTTTGCACAATGCATCGCGGTTCGGGAGCCGTCGCCACCCGCAACAATCAGGGTGTCGATGTCGCGGGCGCTAGCAAAGGCTTGGGCGTGTAGCGGCACACCCGATGAACTGGTTACCGGCCCGGCTTCGGCGGCGATTACGCGCAGCGTGTAGCCGCCGGATGAGTAGCGCGCGGCAATTTCAAAGGCCGCGATCGGGCCGGCCGCGTCCAGCAGCTGAAAGCCCGGATAAATCAGAAAGGCAATTTGGCGAGTCATGGCGCAAAAGGTTGGAATAACGTCATTTAGGACGAAGACTAGTCGCTTAAAGTGGCGTGGACAATCTTCAGGAGCCGAGCAATGAACAGCGACTTCCCCGTAGTATTCGCACTGTATCCGCGCGTCACCCAGCTGGATTTCACCGGGCCTTTCGAGGTATTCGCGCGGCTGCCGGGCGCGCGATGTGTACTGGCGTCGACTGAAGGAGGCGACATCGACGCAGGCGGAATCACTTTCTCGAACGTGGTGCGCCTCGCCGATGTCTCGGCATGCGCTTTGCTCTGTGTCCCGGGTGGCTTCGGGACTATCGAAGCGATGGAAGACCGCGTTTATTTATCGGAGCTGCGGCGTCTGGCGTCGCGGGCTCGGTTCGTCACCTCGGTTTGCACCGGTTCATTGCTACTGGCGGCGGCGGGGCTGCTGCAGGGCAAACGAGCGGCCTGTCACTGGGCCTGGCGCGAGATGCTGGCGGATTTCGGAGTCAAGCCCGACCCGGCGCGCATTGTCCGCGATGGCAATGTCATCACCGGCGGCGGGGTGACCGCGGGGATCGACATGGCGCTTACGGTCATGGCCGAGATCGCGGGCGTGGACCACGCTCAGACAGTGCAGCTCGCCCTGGAATATGCACCTGAGCCGCCGTTCGATTGCGGGCGGCCCGAGCGGGCACGGCCTGAGATCGTCGCCGCCGCACGCTCGCGGCTGGACAGCGGCCGGGCACTGCGGGTTGGCGCCGTGCAACGCGCAGTGCAATCGCTGCAGGTCGTTGGCGCACTGAAGGACGGCTCAGAAAGGCGTGGTAGCCCGGCATTGAGCCGGGCTCATGCGGCTAGGCCGCCGGGGTGACGCCGCCAAGCACCTGCAAGTAGCGCGCACGCTCGATGTTGCCGCCGGTTAGAACCACGGCGACGTTCTTGTTCGGCATCCGGTCCCGCTCCTGGAGCAGCGCCGCGAGCGGTGCGGCACCGGCGCCCTCGGCGACCTGGTGCGTATCGTCAAAATAAAATCGCATCGCATCGGCGACGGCATCTTCGCTTACCTCTACCATGCGCGCGGCGCCCCCGCAGATGATGGCAACGGCATCCGTATTGGGCTCGCGCGTTGCCAGACCATCGGCAAAGGTTTGCGCGGTCGAGGTCTTGATGGGCCGGCCGGCGGCATATGAACGCAGCGTGGCGGGAGCCTTGGCCATCCCAACACCGATGATTTCGGTCGTTAATCCCAAAAGATCCCGTACGGTTATCAGCCCGGCGATCCCGGATCCCATGCCAATTCCGACGTAAACGGCATCCAACTTGCCAACAGAACGAAATAATTCCAGGGCATAGCTGGCGACACCGGCAACCAGATCTCGGTGGAATGACGGGATGAAGTGCAAACCTTCGGCGTCCGCCACGCGGAAGGCCTCGTGTTTCGCTTCGTCGAAGTCCTTGCCGAATTCCACGAGCTTTGCGCCGAAGCCGGCGATGGCGGAATTCTGATCAAGAGAATTATTGTGCGGCACATAGATGATGGCGGGAATGCCGTTGCGCGCCGCAGCGAAGGCGATGGATTGACCATGGTTGCCGCGGGTCGCAGAAATGATTCCCGGGGTTTTGGGATGCGCGCGCAACAGGCGATCCAAGTACACCAGTCCGCCGCGAACCTTGAATGCCCCGGTAGGCGTGTGATTTTCGTGCTTCACCCAGACGTCACAGCCCACACGCCGCTTCAGCTTGGGCCAGGCGTATTGCGGTGTCGGCGGCACCACCTGGTGCACCAGCGCGGCGGCCTGCTCCAGTTCGGCAAGGTCGAATGCAAGACCCTGCGGCTTAGGAAATGTATTCATGATGGCTCACGGACAATCGGGGCGGGGAAGCTTTGGGAATAGAATAGAGAGCGCTTGGCCGGCAGGCAAATTCAATGGCATGACGAAGGAGGACGGCGATAGCTCGTTACACCGGCGGTTGCCTTTGCGGCGCACTGCGCTACGAAGCTACGGATGCACCCACCATGATGGGGCACTGCTACTGCGGCGACTGCCGCAAGGCGTCCGGGTTCATTCCTTTCATGGGCTTTTCGCGCGATGCCGTAAAGTTCAGCGGCCGAATTTTGCAGCACAGATCGAAAGCCGCAAGTGGCGGCGATGCGGTTCGAAATTCCTGTGCAGTGTGCGGCGGCCTGGTCTTCGGCGGCGAAGTGGACATCTCCGATTCCTTTACCATTTACGCGGGTTCGCTCGATGACCCGAGTGCGTTCGTCCCAAGGATTGCGATATTCACGCGCGATCGTCCAGCGTGGGCTGTTGTCCCGCCGGGCCTGACGTTATTCGAAGCTATGCCGAACTCTTCCGGCTAGTGTACTGCGGCTGGTCATATTCTATCCGAGCGGCAACGTGCCGGCATTGAACCGAAATTCTGGATTGAATTGCCATTTGGGCAAGAGATCGCCGTTTACACCGCGAAACGGACAACCCGGTACTTCGGCAATGAAGGTCTAACTCTGCCTTCATAGCTTCATACGGACGGACGAGCCACGGCGGCACGGTCCCGCAATATCGTCACAATCCACCCCACGAACGTCGCGACCAGGACGGGATAAGTGAAGAAAGGCAGCGGTTGGGACAAGGCCGTAATTTGCGCGCCTGCGAAGATACGGCACGCCGTCGCCGCGAACAGGAGCGCCGCCGCAAGTCCGAGCAGCCGCACTACCATCGGGAAAACACGCGGGACGCTGATCAATGCAAGCTCCGCCGCCCACAGGCCGACACCACCGCCGAAAGACGGGGCACTCTGCGCCAGATCCATGGCCGCGCTGGAAACGAGGAGGCTTTCGCCGATGGCGAAGACCAGAAAGCCCGCCGCCACGATTTCCTGTCCCATTCTGAAGAAGCGCAGCGTGAGCAACCCACAAGCCATCACCAGCGCGATGCCGTCGATGCCCCAGGCCAGCCCCCGCAGCGACGCCGACGGGGCGAACGTCCCCGCCAAACCCAGCGCCCCACCCACGCCCAGTCCGATCGAAGCCAAAACTCTTAGCGATTTGTCATTCATTGTCCCGCTCCCAAAAGTCGACATCCGCCGTCGTGCGGGTCGATAGGAAATCCAAGTCCGCGAAAGACCCGCGGACAATCCCAGCCTACCGGTCACGCGGGAGTCCGCTCGACTGAACTGCGAGCCGGCAACCGTGCGTCCCCGTTACAGAACGCCCGTCCACTGACAACCCAAAGGGGTCCGTGGTGAGCGACGGCATTGAAGACTGCGGAGTATTATCTTCTGCGCCTGGATCCTCGTGCAAACTGCTGCACCAAGGACTCGGGCAAATATGAACATCAGGTACAGCTGGCGCGGCGAGTTCACAAACGAAGCTCTGAATCATCTTCATGCCGAGGGCTTTCAACACCGTCTGTTCGCTGATGATTGGTGGGGGCAAGTGACACGCCATAGTCTTGGTTGGGTCTGGGCGCACCACAACCAAGACCTCGTGGGGTTCGTAAATGTCGCGTGCGATGGTGGGGTCCATGCGTTCGTCCTGGATACATTGGTGGCGGATCGATATCGCCATCGGGGGGTAGCAACGGAGATGATTAGAATTTGCACCAAGGAAGCTCGAGGAGCTCGATGCGAATGGCTGCATGTCGACTTCGTGGACCCTCTCCGGGCGTTCTATTTCGACCGGTGTGGGTTCGAAACAACCAACGGTGGGGTGATTAAATTGGTGTGAGACGAGGACATTGGCTGCTTTGCGGTCTACGTTCATCCGGACGCCCGCGCGCATTGCAAAATCAGGAGGTGAACGTCAGCAACCTAGGATGCAACTCCACAGGAGGAGTGCGGGCCTTACTATCTTTGAGGATATGCCGAGGAAATCAGCTGGCCGGTCAGATCCTTGATAAAAGTAGCTAAGCTATTCGCGCTGCTTGCGGCCTTCGCCTTGGCCAGCGCAAGAGCGGCAACGGTGTGCACGGCTGTGGCAGATGCACGCAGCGGCGAACTGCTTCGAGAGGAGGGTGTCTGTGACAAGCGCGTCACTCCCGCATCGACATTCAAGATCGCCATCAGCTTGATGGGCTATGACTCTGGGATTTTGCTCGACGAGCATTTACCGGCATTGCCATTTCATGAAGGGTATCCGGATTGGATTCCAGCTTGGCGACAGACCACCGACCCAACGAGCGGGATCAAGAACTCTGTGGTGTGGTATTCCCAGCAAGTAACAAAATCGCTCGGCGAGGACAGATTCCGGC
>JANYIY010000378.1 GCA_025358615.1 Gammaproteobacteria bacterium
TCCTTCCGGAACGCTGTTCAAACCCATGGCGGATACCATGGTTTTCGCCCTCATAGGCTCCTTGATCGTCACCCTGACGCTGTTGCCCGTGCTGTGTGCGTGGTTCATGCGCAATGGGATACGCGAGCGGCGCAATGCCGCATTCGAGGCCATTAAATCGGCCTACACCACGGGTCTCGATTTCTGTCTGGCCTACCCTCGCGGAACCACATTCGCATCCGCCATTCTGTCGGCGGCCTCGCTGCTGCTGATTCCGCGCATCGGCGCCGAGTTCATGCCGCATCTTGATGAAGGTGCGCTGTGGGTGCGGGCGACCATGCCTTACACCATATCGTATGACGAAGCGGCGAGGATCACGCCCAAGGTCCGGGACATCTTGAAGTCCTTTCCCGAAGTAACCACCGTTGCATCGGAATTGGGTCGGCCCGATGACGGTACCGATCCCACAGGTTTTTTCAATGTCGAATTCTATGTGGACCTTAAACCCTACTCGCAGTGGAACGGATCGTATCGCAACAAGGCCGGGCTGATCGAGGCCGTCAACCAGAAACTCAGCGTATTTCCCGGAGTCAATTTCAACTATACGCAGCCGGCGGAAGACGCCGTGGACGAAGCGGAAACGGGGCTAAAAAGCGCACTCGCCGTCAAGGTCTTCGGCTCTGATCTGGATACCTTGCAGAAAAAGGGCAAGGCCATCAAGCAGGTTTTGGAGCGCGTTCGCGGCATCACCGAGGTGACCCTGGTGCAGGAGCTCGGCCAGCCGAGCCTCACCATCAAAATCAACCGCGCAAAAATCGCGCGTTATGGATTGAATGTCGCCGACATCAACGGCCTGATCCAGACGGCCATCGGCGGCGATGTCGCCACACAGGTGGTGCAACAAGAGAAGGAATTCGATCTGGTCGTGCGCCTGCAGCAGGAATACCGCGACAACCCGGAAGAGATCGGCAATATCCGGGTGGCTACTCCCGACGGAGCACAGATTCCGCTGCGCGAATTCGCGGACATCGCCGTGGCAAACGGCGCGTCCTTCATTTACCGGCAGGATAATTCGCGCTATATCGGCGTCCAATTCTCGGTCGAGGGTCGCGATCTGGCGGGCGCGGTGGGCGATGCCATGCAACAAGTGAACAAGAAGATCACCTTGCCGCAAGGCTATCGGCTGGATTGGGGCGGCGAATACACAGAATACACGGCCTCGCGGCAGCAGCTGAGCGTGATACTGCCGCTGACGCTTTTTCTGATTTTCATGCTGTTATTCGCGCTCTACAGTAATTTCAAATTCCCCTTCATCACCGTGCTCGGCGTGGTGCTGTCGGCGCCGTTGGGCGGCCTCATCGCTCTATGGATCACCGGCACCCCGTTCTCGGTGTCCTCCGGCATCGGATTCCTGGCCTTGTTCGGCGTCTCGGTGCAGACCGCGGTGGTCTACATTTCCTATGTCAACGAGCTGCGCCGCGACGGCGTAGCGCTCGACGAGGCCATTCGACACGCTGCGATTCTGCGGCTGAGCCCCATCATGATGACCGCGCTGGTGGCGGCCCTAGGTTTGTTACCGGTCGCGCTCGCCACCGGTGTCGGCACAGATTCTCAACGGCCGTTTGCCTTGGTCATCGTCAGCGGGTTGTTCACGCGGCTACTGATCAGCGTGTTCCTGATGCCGGCACTGTATGCACTGGTGGCACGGCCCGGGGACCGGCTGGAGGTGTGAGCGAACTCGCTCACTTGCGTCGTCATCGATCCCCGCTGCTCGCGGCAGCCCTGCTGCTGATCGTCATCGCGGCGACCTCTTGGTATTTCCTACGCGCCCCGACCGCGCAACAGCTCCGCCTCGCCGACGGCACCGAAGTCTTCTCTCTTTCCGACAGCCGCATCCAACCCGCCGCCTCGTTCCCTCATCCCCGCAGCCTCGCCTTGAATGGCGACGCCTATCTGAGGGTCCCCGCGGGCGACGGCCCAATGACGCTCACGTCGCGCCTGTTCAAGCTCACCATCAAAGGCAACGCTGAACTTCGCATCACCGCCTACGCCCGCGACTCCGGCGAGCAAGTGCAAGTCCTGTGCGGCGATGTCGTCGCCTCCAAGAACTACTCCTCCCAATTCAGCGAACCCGAGCATCTCCTGCGCGGCGAGATGTCCATGGTCAACCAGACCATCGATCTGATGGAAAAGGAAAACTTCGACCCCGCCGAAGTCGAATCCTGGGCCGCGAGGTTCGCAGTAAAGGTCCCCCGTTCGGACTGCCGATAACCAGCGCCGGTTCGCCGGGAGTACACTTTGCGCGCCAATTTACAATTCCAAATCAAGGGGAAGAACGATGAAACTGAAGATTCACACGCCGCGCATGATTCCGATTGCGATCGCAGCCGGCGTGCTGAGCGCAGGCTTGCTGTCCTCGGCCTTCGCCGCGCAAGCGGCCGATGATGCGGAAGCGCTTGCTCAGGAGGCCTGGCATGAGGCCATTACACAAACGGAAGTGTCTGCAGAAGGATGTTCGCGTGCTTCTTATCCCAGTATGGAGTGGGAAAAAATCGAGTGCGCACAGGCGCCCCACGCCCCAGTCGTGCCTCGTAGCGTGCGGGCGAGTAACATTGTTGGTAATGGCACGGATTATGTGGCGAGGGTCAGCTCGGGTTTGATCAGTAAAACCGTCGGCTCCTTTCCGGTATTCACGACAACGGGTGAGGAAGACGGTGGCTCGCCGAATAATTACACCCTGCAGCTCAATACCAACTCCCAGAACTGCCCTGGCGAAGTGGCGGGCTGCTCGGCCTTCATTCAGTTCTTCTATGGGCCCGGGGAAGGATTTTTCCAATACTGGCTGATCGGCTGGAACACTACCTGCCCGAGCGGGTGGAACACGTACCCCTTCAATACGACCTATTGTTACCGGTCTAGCGCCTCGGTGTTGGTACCAGCGCAGCCCGTCTCCTCCGTGCTCCAAACCGTGAAGCTATCGGCCACGGCCAAGGCAGGCGGCTTTGATAGGATGTTCGTGACCGTGGGGACAACCGTTTACACCACCTCGTTGAAGGAAGGCGTGCTCAAGCTTGCCCCTAACTGGACCGAGTCGGAGTTCAACATTTTCGGCAATTGCTGCGGGAATGAAGCCATTTTCAACGCGGGGACGCACATCAAGGTGAGGGTCGGGGTGACCAACGGCACTACGGATGCGCCGTTGTGCGTAGCGGCCGGCCTGACGCTGGAATACACTAATTTGACGCTGGGCAAAAAATGCACTGCCACCGGCGGGACGTACCCCAATATCGTGTTTACCGAGGCGAACTGACGCAGCCGCGCTGCTGGATTAACGCCGATACCGCGATTGTAGGCCGAGGGAATTCCCCTCGGCCTACTTTTTTAGGCCACTCAACTCGTGTGCGAGTACCTTTCACTACGAGCCCACATTGCGGCGTACCGGCCTTGCTGTTTCAACATGCCCTCATGGGTGCCCCGCTCTACCACCCGTCCAGCCTCCAGCACGATAATCTCATCCGCGTGGGCAATCGTCGCCAGCCTGTGGCTGATAATGAGTGTCGTGATGGAGCGCGACACTTCCCGTAAGCTCTGCACGATCGCAGCTTCAGTCACCGCATCCAGCGCCGCGGTGACTTCATCGAAGATATAGATTCGCGGATCCTTGATTGCGGCCCTCGCTATCGACAATCGCTGTCGCTCTCCCCCTGACAGCTTCAGTCCTCGCTCCCCAACGTTTGTTCCGTACCCATCGGGCAATCTCGCGATGAAGTCGCGCAGATGCGCCCGACTCGCCGCCTGCTCGATCTCCTCCTGGGTGCAACCCATGCGGCCGAAAGCGATGTTTTCCGCAATTGAGTCGTTGAACAGCGCGCAGTCCTGCGGCACGACCGCAATCGCTTCACGTAGTGCCGCTAACGGTAGCTCGGCGATTGGCACGCCATCGAGCAAGATCCTACCGCTATCGGGCTCGAGCAGACGCAGCAGAAGTCGGACTATCGTGGATTTTCCCGACCCGCTCGCGCCAACGATGCCCAATGTCTTGCCCGCAGCAATCCTGAAACTCAATCCTGCCAGCACGCGGCGCTGTGGCCCGTACGATAGCCCCACATTCTCGAACTCCATCTCTCCAGATCCTTTGTAAAGGGGGATCTGTGCCCTGTAGCCGTCCTCACGCGCCCGCGCCGGTTCCACCCTCTCACGCAACAGGCCGAACATGCACTCCAACATCGCCGCCCCCTGCGAGAATCCCTGGATCGCATAGCCTAACGCCTCCACCGGCCGGATCACCTGCAACATGTAGGCAGTGATCAGGACAAAGTCGCCAACGCTCAAACGAGCACCCTTGACCTCCCGCACCGCATATAGCGTCGTCACGCCCAGAAACCCACCGAAAATTACCGCAACGTACACCCCGTTGACCGCAAACCGCCGATAGAAAGCCACCCACTCCGTCTCGGTGCGCGACAGCGCCTGGCCCACCCGCCGCTGCACGAGGGACTCCGCCGCAAAGCACTTCACTATCTCGACATTGAGTACGGCATCCGTCATTTTCGCCGCTGCATCCACTTGAGCGGCTGAGGCGCTTCTCGCTGACAGCCCGATGACCCGCGCAGCACGGGCGAACACCGCGCAATAGCACGCCAGAGCGCCGCAGAACAGAACCAGGAATACTGGATGCACGAGACGCACCAGCACAACGATGATGGTCGCCAATTCCACCACCACCGGAAAGAAGGTAAACACCAGGTGGTGCAAGACCATCTGATAGCCGGTAAGCCCGCTCTCCAACGACTGGCTCACTGCGCCGGTCTCTCGCTCCAAGTGAAAGCGCAGCGGCAGGCGTATCAAATGCGAAAAGAAGCGCTCGCTCAATGTGCGGAACAGGCGCCGCTCTGCGCGTGAATAGACGAGCCCGCGGACCTCTCCCACCGCTCGCGCTAGAAACTGACTCAAAGCGTAGGCTACAGCCAAAATGAACGACGACGAAGCAATTCCCGCCGTCCGCCCCGTGAAGCCGTCGACCAACCACTTCAGCGCCAACGGTCCGAGGGCAGTGAGTACAGAGGCAACGATGACAAGCAGCAGCACCGCAGCGAGACGGCGTCTGACGTAGCTGTCCGAGTCCGTCCAGGCAACGCCAACGACCTGACCGAGCAATTTA
>JANYIY010000396.1 GCA_025358615.1 Gammaproteobacteria bacterium
CCGGCCGAAACCCGCGCCTACGTGCCAAAGCTGCTCGCGCTGAAGCGCCTGATGGCTGAACCGGAGCGCTACGGCTTGGAATTCGCAGTGATTCCGAACGAACCCTACTTCGCCGTCATCGACACCAGCTCGCAGATGGACCTTAAAATCGCCGCTCAGCTGGCGGGCACCAGCTACGATGAACTGGTTGCCTTGAATCCGGGCTACAACCGCTGGGCCACCGACCCCGACGGTCCGCACCGCATGCTGGTACCCATCGACAATGCCGACAGCTTTGAGACGGCGCTCAAGGCCTTATCGCCCGACGATCGGGTGCGCTTCGCCATTCACGAAGTGACGCGCCGTGAAACGCTCGCCATGATCGCCAAGCAGTACGGCACCTCGGCCAGCGTCATCGCCAAAATCAACGATCTCAAAGGCGGCAAGGTGAGCGTCGGCGAATCGCTGAAGATTCCCGAGATCAGCGGCGAACTGCCGGACAAGGTATTGCTCGCGGCATCGCGCGTGGATCGCCCGGCTGATTTCGGCGGACGTAAGCAGCGGCAAATCGTCTACCGCGTGCGCGCCGGGGAAACCCTGTCCAGTATTGCGCGCCGCCATGGCATGCCGGTGAGCACACTGGCGCGCTTGAATAACATCGGCACCGCGGATTCCCTGGTGAAAGGTCAGCGCCTGGTCATCAAAGCAAGCTCGCGCCGCTATCGCGGCGAGGGCGCGGAACTCGGCCGGCGCGTGCAGTACACGGTGCGCCGCGGCGACACGGTCTATAGCATTTCCAAGCAGTTTCAAGTCTCGGTGCCGCAGCTCAAGAGCTGGAACGGTCTCAATCAACATCATCAAATCAAAGCCGGGCAGCGTCTCGTCATGTACGTCGATGCGAACCGGCGACAGGGGTAGGAGCATGGGGTTTTTGCAGGGTAAGCGCGCGCTCATCGTCGGCCTCGCCACGGACCGCTCCATTGCCTGGGGCATTGCGCAGGCCATGCACGCTCAAGGCGCCGAACTCGCCTTTGCGCATATCGAACGCATGACGGATCGCGTCGTGCCGCTCGCCAAGCAATTGGGTTCGGACATCACCTTCGTCATGGACGTTGCCGAGGATGCACAGATCGCCAAGGGTTTCGCGCATCTTAAATCCCGCTGGGATGCGTTCGACATTCTGGTGCACGCGGTGGCCTTTGCGCCGCGCGAGGCGCTCACCGGCAACTTCATCGATGCCACCACCCGCGCAGGATTTCACGTGGCCCACGACATCTCCAGCTACAGCTTGACGGCGCTGGCGCGCGCTTCGCTGCCCTTCATGCGAGGGAGGGCCGGCTCGATCGTGACCTTGAGCTACTTGGGCGCAGTGCGCTCCATCCCCGGCTACAACGTCATGGGTCTGGCCAAGGCCAGCCTCGAGGCCAATGTGCGATTCCTCGCCGCCGACTTAGGTGGCAACGGCGTACGGGTCAACGCCATTTCCGCCGGCCCCATCAAGACCTTGTCCGCGGCCGGCATTCCGGGCCTGCGTAAAATGTTGTCGCACGTGGCCGCAACCGCCCCCATCAAACGCAATGTCACCATCGAGGATGTGGGCAATACGGCGGCCTTTCTGTGTTCGGATCTCGCGGCCGGCATCAGCGGCGAAGTGCTGTACGTCGATGGCGGCTACCACACCGTGGGTATGAGCTTTCCCGCCGACGGCGACGGCAACTGACGCTGTACGGCGCCGCCCTGCGGAGGCCTAGGACGTCAACCGATCGAGGTACAGGGCGTTTAAGGTAGGGTAAAATCCGCCAACGCGGTCACTGGCTGTTTGAAGGGGTCTTATTATGTTAAATCGTCATCTGTCCTACGTTGCGGCCGCCGGCGCCTTGGGTGTAAGCCTTGCCGCCTGCACTACCCTGCCGGTCACCACCGATTCCAATCCGGCCATGTCCGTGTCGAACTGCCATACCTACGCCTTTGCAAATGAGCACGTGGCGAACGCCGACCAGCCCGCCGCCTACGGCAATCCTTTGAATGCCGAGCGCCTGAGGGTATCGATTGCCGCCAATCTCGCAGCCAAGGGCATCCAGCCCGCGGATCGCGGCAACGCCGAATGCATCGTCGGCTACGCCATGGGCACGCGCCAGGTGTTCAATGATTACTATGCCGGCTGGGCCGGCTGGGGTGGCTGGGGCCGTCGCGGCGGCTACTACGGCGGTTGGGGCTGGGACGGCCCGTATGTGAGCAATGAAACGCGCATCGCCATCGATCTGTTCGAGGCCAAGTCGCGCACGCCCATCTGGCATGCGTCGGTCAACCAAAACGGTTCTGATCTGACCGGCCCGAACGCCGAAGCCCGGATCAGCGCCGGCGTCGCCGCGATCTTTGGCAAATTCCCGCTCGCTGTGCCGCTGCCGGCGGGCGGGCGCGCGACCTAGGGACGGGACGAGCACGACGTGGGCGCAGCTAGCGTCCAGTCGCGGCTATGATGCAGCCCGAACCGGAAACCACTCGCCGTTTCTTCGAAGATTTTGTCGCAGCCGGCCGCCCGTAGAGCAAGCGAACGTCTCTATCCGTCGGCCGCAACCGACATTGTCGAGAGAACCCAGACACCCCTGCTCCGCGCCGCAATGCGATTTAAAGGAGACTTTTAAAATTCAATAACTGGCGCTTGGTTGTGTATGTGGTTGTGTATGTGTAGAATTTTCGGTATAGTGCCTCGAGGTTCATGGAACTCAAGGCGGAGGAGTTTGGTATGTCTGCAAAAGCCGAAGATCTCATGCGTCAGCAATATCTGGTGCCGCGCAAGAGCGTGAAGAAGCTTCGCGAGATGAGCCGACGCGAGGGCGTCTCCGCGGGTGAACTCGCGCGTCGGGCCATCGAGGCATACACTTCCGGGAACGTTCTCACCGAGCCCGAAGAGGAGTCGGCTTCGCGCGCGGCGCTCAAAGACATTCACACCCAAGTGCGCGCGGTCCTCACGCGGATCGATGCGAGCGTTTCCGAGATTCGAGCGAGCGAGCGAGCGCTTGCCGATGGCACTTTCCGTGCCCAGGTGGTTGCCGAGACGAGGGCGTGGTTTGACGCGCACCCCGAGGAGGCTCAAGGGATCGTGGAGCTGTTTGCGCCGCAGGCGACCGCATGAGTCTCATCGCCGAAGTGATCAAGTACGGCAAAGACATCGTACTCTTGGGCGAGCGGGTCGACGGCCTCATGGCGGGGAGGAAGGAAACAACCACCCGGCTCGAGGACCACGAGCGAAGGTTGATCCGCATCGAAACCTTGATTGAAATTTCGCAGGCGCGCCGGCGCGAGTTACCAAAAGCTTAAAGAAACCTCGTTCAGAGGTTGCTCCGTTCGGATTTGCGTCGCGCCACAGCAGCCAGGAAGAGGGACGGCGGGAGCGCGACTTAGACGACGCTCGCTAAACCCCGAAGAACAAAAGGTCGATCGCGGTCAGCAGTTCGCTTCGAGCAGACGCCAATGAGCCATGGCGTTCTCGCAAATCGCGGACACTCATGCCGGTGAGCGCGGGCACGAGAACCATATGCTCGACCCCATCCAGCGCAACGACGGGGGTGAGCCGGCTGATGACTTTGGCTATCGATGCTAACGGCACCGCGGGCGCAACGATCTGGCCACGAGCGTTTTGCGCGATGTCGGATTGCAGTGCAACGACGAATGGATAGGCACGACGCGTTGCGGCGATGGAATTAACGAACACATCAAATTGTGCCATCGTCGCGCTCATAGTGTTCACGGACGAGTTCAGCGAACGACCCATGCTGGTCGGCGTACCTCTCCACGGCATCTAAACCGAGTTGCAGTTCGACGATGAGCGCCTCCGAACGCAGCTCATCGTACTTCGTTGCCAGCGCCTCCTCTGCAACCCGGGAAGTATTGATTCCCAAGCTTTTCGCCTTGGCGTAGAGATCGGAGTTCAGGGTAATGCTGACCGTTTGCTTGGCAGCATTTGGATTGAACACAGGGTCTCGCATGGCACCTCTCCCAAATGACACGTGTATATTACCCGTGTCAATGACGGTGTCTAGTGGCCCGTGCGGGCGGACACTCGCTGAACAAAAACGTAGTAGAGGACTCCCAACACGGCTGCCGCTCCCAGCACCAGCGCGAAGAAGCGGTGCAGGGACCCCGCCAGCAGCTCCGGGTGCTGTCCGACCACCGTCCCCAGCCATGCCAGCACCGAACACCACAGCAGCGACCCTAAGAGCGTGGCGAGCGCGTACCAGCGAAAGTCCATGCGCAGGATTCCGGTCGGGATACCGATCAAGTGGCGGATCACCGGCAACAGCCGGGAGAAGAACACGCCGGGGGGGCCATAGCGAGTACACCAGCGCTCCGCCAATTCAATCTTGGCCTGCCCCATCCCCACATAGCGCCCGAAGCGCATGATGAGCGGCCGGCCCAGCAGGCGTGCCCCCCAATACATCAGGGACGCACCCGCCCAGGATCCCAACGTACCCGCCAATACCACGCCGATGAAGGACAACTCCCCGCGAGTGTGGGCAAGGTAGGCGGCAGGAGGAATGATGACTTCGCTCGGGATGGGGACGAAGGTGCTTTCCAGCGCCATCAATCCGGCAATCAGCCAATAGCCACCCTGGCTCAACGTCGCCAGGTACCAATCCGAAAAATGCTGCAGTAATTCGGTCAACTAGTCGATTGCCTGCGGATTCAACACCACCTTGGCGGCGGCGCGGGCACCGGCCGCGTAGCTCTGCGCCTCGGTGGAGGCGATCTGTGCGGCAAACTGGCGCCGCATGTCGAGGTCCTGAAGCTTGGGATCACCGGGCTCTTCACGCACCGCACTCAAAGCGATGACGGCCGCGTCGCCGTTGGCAAGCTGCGCATCGCCATACAGCGGCTTGCCCGCGGGACGGGCCTGGCCAAACACTTGGGTGCGTACTTCCAACGGTACATCCTGATCGGCCCGTGCCACGAACTTGGGCGGCTGCGGCAGGGCGCCGGCATTCGCCGCCACACTCTTCACCACCGCATCCCAGGATTCACCCCCGTCCAGTCGCTTGACGGCATCCGCGGCCGCCTGCGCGGCGAGTTCCACGCCACGCTGCTTGTTCCAGGCCGCGACCAACTCCGTGCGTACGGTATCCAGAGCCTTCTGCTGCGGCAGCTTGTGATCCGTGGCGCGCAACACCACACCACGGCCTTTCTCCACTTCGACCATGGAGCTCAAGCGGCCATCGAGCACATCCTGGCTGAATGCCGCCTCGATCACCGCCGCTACCTTGCCCAAGGCGCCGCCGCCGTCGGTGCGGCTGAATGTCGGCACTTCGAGTACCGTGAGGCCGGCCTTGCGTGCCACCACCTCGATGTCGGTGGCGTTCTGCAAGGCGGCGTCGGCCACCTGGTCCTGTGCATTGTTGAACAGCTTCTCCGCCTCAGCGCGCCGGTATTCTGCTTCCAACTCGGCCTTGCTCTGCTCAAAGGTCTTGAGCGTCGACGGCTGAATGCCCACCAGCTTTAATATGTGATAACCGAATTGGGTCTTCACCGGCCCGGTGATCTCATCAACTTTCATGCCGTAGGCCGCATCGGCGAACGGCGTCACCCACACCTTGCGCTCCGACCAGCCCAGGTCACCGCCCTGTTGTGCGGATCCCGGATCCTGAGAAAATTCCTTGGCCAATTTCGCGAAATCCTCCCCTCCTTGAGCGCGCTTCAAGATTCCTTGCGCCTTGCTCTTGACCGCCGCGTCTTCGGACGGATTCGCGACCGGCAACAAAATATGGCTGACCCGACGCTGCTCCGCCTGAATGAAGCGCTCCGGCGTCTTGACCTTCTGTTCGTCGTAAAACGCCTTCAGCTGCGCATCGTCGACCGCGACCTTCGACGCCAGCGCGCTCAAGCTGATTTCAACGTAGCGCAGCGTCACCGTTTCCGGCGTCATGTATTGCGATTTGTGCGCGTCGTAATAGACCTTGAGCGCCGCCTCATCGGGAGACGCGGCCGCGGCATATTTCTCCGCCGACAGCGTCAGCCAGCTGATTTCGCGCTGCTGTTTGGTGAGCGCACGGATTTGCTTCATTTCCGACGCCGTGGCGAAGCTGGATAAATTCAAAGCCGCGTCCAGCTGCTGCAATTTCGCATCGCGCCGGAACAGCGCTTCGATCTCGAGCGGTGAGCGGCCCTGCGCTCTTAAGACTGCAACGGCATGTCCCTTGTCGAACTTGCCGTCCACTTGAAACAGCGGCACCTTCGCCATGCTGGTCAGCAATTCCTCATCGCTCACCCGGTAGCCGAGTTCATCGGCGCGCGTGATCAACGCCTCGCTGTTCACGTAATCGTTGAGCACCCGCTGCTTGATCTCGGTGCGTTGCGCATCGCTTAAGGTGCCGTTGCTTTGCCGCTCGGCCTGTGCGAGCTGTTGCTGGTAGGACTGCCGGACATCGTTGACCGCCACTTCGCTGCCGTTCACCTTCGCCGCATAGTTGGGCGCGCTCATGGTCCAGTTGATGCCCCAGAACACGAACACCAAGCCGATGATGCCGAGCACCACACCGGCCAACCAACCCTTCAATTTATCGTGAATTGTCTGCAGCATGATCCCACCCTATTCATACCCTTTAGCGCGGCCAGATGGCTCGCGCGACGCTCAAGGAAATGGCGGAGTGGACGGGACTCGAACCCGCGACCCCCGGCGTGACAGGCCGGTATTCTAACCAGCTGAACTACCACTCCGCTGTTGGTGGGTGCTGAGGGGATCGAACCCCCGACCCTCGCCGTGTAAAGGCG
>JANYIY010000408.1 GCA_025358615.1 Gammaproteobacteria bacterium
GCCGTAGTGCGCAAGGCCGCCGACTTTGAAGTTCTCCAGCACCACGTCCGAATTGCGTGCCAGGCTCTGCACGATGCTCTGGCCCTCGGGGGTCGTGAAATCCACGGTGACCGATTTCTTGTTGCGATTGGCGCATAAATAGTACGCAGCGTCGGCGCTGTCATTCCCCTCAGAATCACGCAGGAAAGGCGGCCCCCAGGTACGGGTGTCGTCGCCGCTACCCGGCCGCTCTACTTTGATGACCTCGGCGCCCAGATCCGCCAGAACTTGGCCGGCCCAGGGACCGGCCAGGACTCGCGATAGGTCGAGTACGGTGATGTGCGAAAGTGCGCCATTCATGCTGACAAGTTAGCACGATCGCAATACACGCCGGTCCCCGGATTGTGCGATGCTTATGCATACCTAAGGGCAAAAAGGCTGGAATATGGCGAGTGGAACCTTTCATTGGGACGATCCGCTGTTGCTCGAAGAGCAGTTGACGGATGAAGAAAGAATGGTGCGGGACGCTGCCCGCGACTATGCGCAAGAGCGGCTTGCGCCGCGGATCGTCGACGCCTTTCGCCGCGAGTACACGGATCCCGCCATTTTCAAAGAGATGGGCGATCTGGGATTGTTGGGTGCCACCATCTCCGAGGAATTCGGCGGCGGTGGTCTGAATTACGTCAGCTACGGGCTGATCGCGCGCGAGGTCGAGCGCGTCGATTCGGGATATAGATCTATGATGAGCGTGCAATCATCGCTGGTGATGCTGCCCATCGAGCGCTTCGGCACCGAGATCCAAAAGCGCAAATACCTGCCGGCGTTGGCACGCGGCGAGACCATCGGCTGCTTCGGCCTGACGGAGCCCAATCACGGCTCAGATCCCGGCAGCATGATTACCCGCGCGCGTGCGGCCGCGGGCGGATACCGTTTGTCGGGTGCCAAGACTTGGATTTCGAACAGCCCGATCGCGGATGTGTTCGTCGTCTGGGCGAAGACCGACGATGACATCATTCGCGGCTTCATTCTCGAGAAAGGCTGGAAGGGCCTGGAGGCACCGGTCATTCACGGCAAGGTGGGACTGCGCGCTTCCACGACCGGACAAATCCTGATGGAGGATGTCTTCGTCCCGGAGGAGAACCTGTTGCCGGGAGTTACCGGCCTGAAGGGCCCGTTCACCTGCCTCGATTCCGCTCGATACGGCATTTCCTGGGGCGCGCTCGGCGCAGCGGAGAGCTGCTGGCACACGGCGCGGCAGTATGTGCTGGACCGCAAGCAATTCGGGCGCCCGCTCGCCGCGAACCAACTGGTGCAGAAAAAATTGGCCGATATGCAAACGGAGATCACCCTGGCGTTGCAGAGCTGCCTGCGCCTGGGTCGCATGAAGGACTCGGGAATCGCCTCGGTGGAAATCACCTCCATGCTGAAACGCAATTCCTGCGGCAAGTCGCTCGACGTGGCGCGCAGCGCGCGCGACATGCTGGGCGGCAATGGAATATCCGACGAATTCGGGGTGATCCGCCATCTCGTCAATCTCGAGGTGGTGAATACCTACGAGGGAACGCATGACATCCATGCGCTCATCTTGGGACGGGCGCAGACGGGCATACAGGCGTTTTCCTAACAGGACAGGCGGGGTTGCTTACGGATAGCCCGGCGATGGAGCGCCCGAAACCCGAGGCACTCGCAGGCTGGGTTTGAGGCTGAGTTCCCATTCGAGGGTGGTCGGGCGCTCGGCAGTCACCGTCACGCGCCGTACGGTAGTCTCTTCCCCGTGTTCCATGCTCGGATGCCAGAGACGTACATGGTATTCCCCCGGCGGCAAACCCTCGATGGACGCGCGCCCCGCAATCTCCGTCTTCGCGAAGAATGGTGTCTCGGACACGTAGATATAGCCCACCATCCAATCGTGAATATTACAACCCAAGACCACGACACCCGGTTTGTCGAACACCACGGGTGGTGCATCCGTGCCGCCATACAGCGGCAGCTCGAATTTCTTGGCGGGGGAAAAGGAATACACCTGGTGACGGATGTGGTCGCTGTTGGGGAAGCGGATTTTCGAGCCCACGAACACCGGTTTCACATAGGGCACGAATTGCTTGTCCACTTGATCGACCGCATCGAGCGGCGTCTTGGCGCGCAGTGCGCTCTTGGGATCCAGTGGCGTGGCCAGCACGACGGCGTCCGCAACGTGCTTGCCGCGGTGGTCCTTGACGACGACGCGCAGCTCGCCCGCATAACCCAGGGTCGTGCCGCAGACGAACAATAGAACGGCCTTTGCTGCGGACGATTTATTCATTTAGAAAACGTAGTCCCAGGTAATTTCCGGTATCGATTTACCATAGCGATTGCCACCCTGCGCATAAGTGTCCAGGCGCTCGAATCCGCAGCCCAGCAAGGTGTGAGGGGTCGGCGAGTACCCAACTCCCACCCGAAATCCGTAGCTCGTGCCCACCAGCCGGTAGGCATAGTCTTCGGGTCCAAAAGCCGGATCTTCGGCGAGCGCACGAGAAGCGTAGTAAATGTTCGCGCTGGGTTCCGTGGTCGATACCACGTCGCCGTGGCGACCCAGCAAGCGCAGGGTGAGCAAAATACCGGCATTCATTGCGTATTCCAGGTTTGCTCCCAGAGTGTGACTTTTTTGACTGAATGCATCGCCCGAGAGTCCGGGCACGAGTTCCTCCTGTGCATTCGCCGCGCGCCGTTCATAGGCATAGTCGGCCCAAAGATTCCAACGCGCATCGATGCGCCGGCCGGAGGCGAGGGTGGCTCGGTAAACCCACGCGTTGCGGTCGCCGTCGCGATAATCAACGCGTCCCGCCGATGCGCCGATTCGTGCCCAGGGGGTGAATGCGCCCAAGCCCCACTTTTTCTTGAGTGCGAATACCGCTTGCAGCGACGCATTGTTCAAGCCCTCGAGTCGGTGGAATGACTCGCCGCTGAGGTCGCCGCCGACCGTCATGCTGTAGCCCGCGCCGAGCGGAAACAGCTGGAACATGGAGACACGCGCTCCGACCACCGTGTCAGAGACAATGTCGGGCGTGGGTTGCGCGTTCCCTACATTGCTGTCGTGGCGTACGCCGGCTTCGATAGCAGGTGTCCAATCGGCGTGCACGGCGAAGGATGTGGCGCCCAGCGCGAGAAATGCCGCAAACGCGCCCAGGGTCGCCGCAGATGCGTGGCCGCGTTCCGAGGCTCGCCCTGCAAGGGCATCCCGTTGCACATGTGGTCGCACGACCGGCATTATGCAATGGGCTGAACCGGCGCGTACGTCTACCTGGTCACACTGCACCGATAGGCGGACAGGATCCGGTGTCAGCGTGCCTTCGGGCGCTGCTCCCCTTGCGTGATCAGGCAGGCATTGCGGCTGCCAGTGGCATAAATCCACAGCCAGCTCAATGCTACCGCCAGCCGATTGCGCACGCCGATCAGGAAATAGATGTGCGCGAGCCCCCAAATCCACCACGCCAGGCGGCCACGCAGCTTGATCCAGCCGAAGTCGATGACGGCCGCGCGTTTGCCGATGGTGGCTAGATTTCCCGAATGCGTGTAGCGGAAGGGACGCGGGCGAGTGTCGCCGCTCAGCCGCTTGCGGATGCTGCGGGCAACGTGCGCGCCTTGCTGCTTGGCGGCCGGAGCGATTCCCGGTACCGGCTTGCCATGCCAGGCACTGATGGTGGCGGTGTCGCCGATCACGAAAATCTCCGGATGGCCGGGTGCGGTCAGGTCCGATTCCACGCGCGCGCGCCCGGCGTTGTCGGCGGGCAGGCCGGCCCACGCCGCGGCCGAGGACGCGCGAACGCCCGCGGCCCACAGAATGACCTTTGCGGCGAGCGGCTGCTCGCCGTAAATCACGCCTTCGGCGCTGCATTCGCGCACGGCCTGCCCCAATTGAATCTCTACCCCCAGTCGCTGCAGCGAGGCGTGTGCGTACGCGGAAAGATCCTCGGTAAAGCTCGGTAGAATCCGCGGACCTGCTTCGATCAGCACCACGCGCGCCGTGCGCGTATTGATATGCCGGTATTCCTCGGGCAGATTTTCGTGCGCCAGCTCGACGATGGCGCCGGCCAATTCCACGCCGGTGGGTCCGCCGCCGACGATGACGAAAGTCAGCAGTGCGGCGCGGCGCTCAGGATCGGTTTCGCGCTCCGCATATTCGAGCGACAAGAGAATTCGCCGGCGGATCGAGGTGGCGTCCTCCAAAGTCTTCAAGCCCGGCGCGAACGGCTCCCACTCGTCGTGGCCGAAATAGGCATGGCGGGCACCGGTCGCCAGCACCAAGGTGTCGTACTTCGCCGTGCCGCCGTCCTCGAGTAGCACGCTGCGGTTCTGCGTGTCGACTCCTGCGACAACGCCGAGCAGCGTGGTGACTTCCTTGCGCTTGCGCACCAGGTGGCGGATGGGCCAGGCAATTTCCGAAGTGGCGAGCGAGGCGGTGCCGACCTGGTACAGCAGGGGCTGGAACAGGTGATGATTGCGCTGATCGATGATGGTGATGGCGACGTCGGCGCCGGCTAAGCCGCTCGCCGTGGCCAATCCGCCGAAACCGGCACCGACGATGACTACTTGGTGCGTCATAGCTTCGCCACCGCGTAGCCCGCCGCTACCCAGGCGTCGAGTCCGCCGCTCAACGGTCTAACGCGCTTGAAGCCGTGATTCATCAGGATCTTGGCGACGCGCGCCGCAGACGCCTCGCTCGGGCAGGTGCAATAGAGGATAGTGTCTCTATCGCGCGGCAATTCCTTCAGATGATGCGCCACGTCCTGTAGTGGAACATGCAACGCACCGGGGATCCAGCGCGGCTCGAGCTCGCGTGCGGTGATTGAACGAACATCGATGATCAGCGGCGATGAGCCTGCCTGGATGAGCGTATACAGTTCCGCGACGCTGATCCGTGCCATGCGCAGCAGCCGGTAGAAGCGCCGTCGCTCCCACCACTTGTAGGCGATGTAGGCGGCCAGTAGGAGCATCACGCCCACGCCGGTGATGCTGCCGAATTCCTGCAGATGCACCAGTAATTGAGCGATCTGCGATTTGAACAACACGCCTGCGCCTAAAGGTATCCCCGCCCAAAGAATGGCGGAGCAGGCGCTCAAGAAGATAAAGCGCGGCCAACCGATGCGCATGGCTCCGGCCATGGGCGGCGCAATGATGGCCAATCCGGGAATGAATTTCGCGATGACCAGGGAGTTGACGCCCCAGCGTTCGAAGCGAGTCTGGGTTTGACTGACGCAGGAATCGGGCTCCAGGGAAATCCTGCACAACGATTTCAAAACCCGGATTCCATATTGCTGTCCGACCAAGTACCAGCCGCAGTCGGGAATCAGGCAGGCAAGCACGGAGCCTGCAAACAGCGCCGGCAGCGACAGGTGCCCGTCGGCGGCGAGGGCACCGGCAACGATCAGCGTCGGTACCGCCGGCACCGGCAGTCCGATTTGATCGAGAAGCACGTTGACGATTACGATGATCAGTCCGTATTCACTCAAGCTGAGGACGAGTTGGTGCGTCATTTAGCATGGCGCCGCGGGCCGGCGCGCTGCTCGATATTGGGCAGGAACGCGGCCACCATGCCAAGCAGGGGCAGGTAGGCGCAGATGCGATAGACGAATTCGATACCGTGCCGGTCGGCCAGGCCGCCGAGCACCGCCGCACCGATGCCGCCGATGCCGAAGGCGAATCCGAAAAACAAACCGGACACGGCGCCTACCTTGCCCGGCATGAGTTCCTGGGCAAATACGACGATGGCCGAGAATGCCGAAGACAAGATCAGACCGATGGCGAACGTCAATATGCCCGTCCACAACAAATCCACGTGCGGCAGCAGCATCGTGAAAGGTGCGACGCCCAGAATGGACACCCAAATTACACGCTTGCGCCCAATGCGATCGCCGATGGGCCCGCCGAAGAGGGTGCCGAGCGCCATCGCCAACAAGAATACGAATAGGTGGATTTGCGCCGATTGCACCGATACGTGAAATTTCTCGATGAGGTAGAAACTGTAATAGCTGCTGATGCTGGCGACGTAGAAATATTTCGAGAAGATCAACACCACCAAGATGCCGATGGACCACGCGACCGTGCGTGTCGGCAGCGGGCTTGCGGCCGCGGCGCGGTTCTTCGGGCCACCGGGGCCATCGAGGTGCCGGCGCTTGTACCACGCACCTACGTTGGCGAGCACCACAATGGCGAGCAGGGCGGCGAGTGCAAACCAGGCCAGACTCGCTTGCCCGTGCGGAATGATGATCCATGCCGCAAGCAACGGACCCATGGCGCTGCCTGCATTGCCGCCGACCTGAAAAATCGACTGCGCCAGTCCATGGCGGCCGCCGGACGCCAAGCGGGCGATGCGCGAGGATTCGGGATGAAAGATCGACGAGCCCGCTCCCACCAACGCCGCGGCGCCCAGCACGCTCAGATAGTTCGGCGCGAACGCCAGCGTCACGATGCCGATCAGGGTGAATCCCATGCCGATGCTGAGCGAGTACGGCTTGGGGTGCTTGTCGGTGTAGACGCCGATGAGAGGCTGCAAGATGGAAGCGCAGATCTGGTAGGTCAGAGTGATCATGCCGATTTGCACGAAACTCAAATGAAACTCGCCTTTCAGCAGCGGGTAGATCGAGATGATCAGCGATTGCATCATGTCGTTG
>JANYIY010000488.1 GCA_025358615.1 Gammaproteobacteria bacterium
GGTCGCGCTGATGCGCGCGGTGAATGCGAATCTGACGCCGGCGCAGTTGATTGCGCGCATCAAATCGAGCGCCACCGCGTTCCCGCAGCCCGCCGGTCTTCCGGTGTGTCCTGCCACCGCCACGGATCCTGCAACCGGGATGAGCACGGGCGAGTGCGCCTGTCCCAATAATGGCAGTCAATGCGGCGCCGGCATGGTCAATGCGCTGAGCGCCGTCAACGCGGCTTTCAACCCCATCGCTGTCATCACCAAGTCCAGCGGCAGCAATACGACGTTCGACGCCAGCGGCAGTGTGGCTGCGTGCAAATTGACGGTCGCGTCCTACGCGTGGGCCGTGACGGGTGGCCTGACCATTCAGGCCGGCGGCAACGCGGCCCAAGTCACGATCGCATCCACCGGCACCGCAGGGACCCTGAAGCTCACTGTGACAGATAATGCGGGTCATCAGGACACGGGAACTGTTTCATTCAACACCGCGGGTGTGGCCACGTTGAACGCGCCGTCGTCGGCGGGAACGGAGACCACCGCCTGTCCGACCCCGCTGACGGTAACGCCTGCGCCGCCGACGATTGCCGAGGCCTTCTCGCCGACCAGCGTCGGCGAAAAAATCACGTCGACCCTGACCATCACCCTCAGCAATTCGAATGGCTTCGACTTGACTCAGTCAAATTTCACGGAGACCTTGCCGGCGGGCTTAAGCATCCAAACTTCGCCGGCACCCAGCACCAGCTGCATGGGCACTGCCGGGACCTTGACGACAACGACGAGTACGGTGACTTTGGCAGGAGCCGATATTCCACCGCATGCCAGCTGTGCCATTACTCTGAGCGTCATGAGTGCCACCGCCGGCGCCTACGCCAGTGCCATCGCCGCGAATGCGCTCCTCACCGGTCCGGCCGGCGGCAACACGGTGGCGGTATCGGCCGCGCTGACCGTGACCGCACCGGCGGCAAGCAAGAGCGGCGGCGGAGCCTTGGACTGGCTGGACATGATGTTCGTGGCGGGCGTGCTGCTCGTGGGGCGGCGCCAGGCCGGAAGGCTGCAGTCGCCGCGGTCGCAGGCGCGGCGGACTCGACGCTAGTGTGCGCGCAATGAATGCGCCGAACGTATCGCGGGTGGTGGTGCAAGCCGTGAAAACGCATCGGGATGCGCGCGGTAGTTTATTCGAGCCGCTGACGGATGCGGAGCTCACGGCGCAGAAGAACGTGCATGTGGTGCTGACGCAGCCGAATGAAGTGCGCGGCAATCATGTGCATCGAACCGCGACCGAGACTACCAGCGTGGTGGGGCCCTGCCTGATTCGTCTCAAGGAGGCCGGGGAGATTCGCGATCTCATGGTGCCGGCGGGGGAGACCTGGCGGTTGACCATACCGCCCGGGGTCGCGCACGCCTATCGCAATACCGGCGACGCGATGATGGTGCTGGTGTCCTTCAGCACCAATCTGCACGACCCCGCGGGATCCGACACGCTGCGCGAGCAAATTCTGTAGCCGGATTCAGATGATTCTGCAGGCCTCGTCGAAGGGCAGGCGCGGCAGGCGGGCATGCAATTCATCCGTGGTGCCGGTGCCGAGGGCGCACAGGAAATTCGACTTGAGGGTCGTGCCGGCGAAGAATGCGGCGTCGACCTTGGCGTGGTCGAATCCGGACATGGGGCCGCAATCCAGCCCAAGCGCGCGCGCGGCTAAGATGAGGTAAGCGCCCTGCAAGGTGGCGTTGCGTGTCATGGTGGTGCGAGCGTGGCTGGCGTCCTTGAATGAATTTACGGCACCCGGCCGGTGCGGAAACAAAAGCGTCAGTTTCTCGTAGAAATGCTCGTCCATGCCGATGATCAACGTGACCGGGGCCTGCTCGACCTTGATCACATTGCCCGGCGACAGACAGCCGACGAGCGTCGCCTTCGCCTCGGCGCCTTTGACGAAGACGAACCGCGCCGGCGTCGAGTTGACCGCGGTCGGACCGAATTTCAATAGCTCATACAGTGCGTACAGAGTCTGGTCCGACACGGGCTCGGCGGACCAGCGATTATAGGAACGGGCCTCGCGAAACAGGGTATCGAGCGCCGCAGCGTCCAGTGCTTTTCTCATTTATTCCTCTTCGATGGCATTGATTCGAGTTCGTGACCGCGCTTGAAATCGTGGATGTGCTTCTCCATCCAGCTGCGGGCCTGCTCGCTGCGGCGCAGCTTTATCGCCTCGGCGATTTTTCCCTGCGCTTCCAGAATTCGGGTGCGCGCCTGCGGCACCCGATCGATCATGCGGGTGAGTGTCGGTGTGAGCAACAGATTGAGCGGTGCCTGCGATAGCGCCAGCACTTGATTGCCGCTCGCAGCCGCGACCGCGGTGAAGAAGTCCACCACCGCGGCAACGGCGGCCGTGGTATCGGCAACTTCGCGCTTGAAGCGCACGGCGGCGCGAACCAGCGCTTGCAGCTGTGCGGGGGAGCGTCGTGCCGCGGCATATTGTGCGGCTACCGGCTCGATCGCCATCATCGCTTCCCACAATTCCAGGAAGGTTACATCGTGCAGCGCCAAGGCGCGGCTAACGCCGGAGCTTATCTGGCCCGGTTCCGGGCGCGTGACTCGCAGCCGTTTCTCGCCACGTACCCGGCCTAACAGGCCGTGAATTTCCAATTCGCGGATGGCCTCGCGGATGGTGGAGCGATTGACGCCGAATTGCCGCGCCAGATCCGTTTCCGAGGGCAGCGCATCGCCGGTGCGCAGCGAGCGGGCGACGATGCGCTCCTCGATGACATTGGCGATTTGGCGATAGGCGGGATGATCATCCAGCGGTACGAACAGGTCGGCCACTAGCCTTCTCCGAACAACTCGCGCCCGATCAGCATGCGGCGAATCTCCGAGGTACCGGCGCCGATCTCGTACAACTTGGCATCGCGCAACAGTCGCCCGGGCGGATAGTCATTGATGTAGCCGTTGCCGCCGAGAAGCTGGATTGCATCCAGTGCCGACTTGGTTGCGGCCTCGGCGCAGAATAAGATGCAGGCGGCCGCATCCTTGCGCGTGGAGTCGGAGCGGTCGCAGGCGGCCGCCACCATGTAGGCATAGCTACGGCAGGCATTGAGTGAGGCATACATGTCCGCCAGCTTGCCCTGCACCAGCTCGAAGCTGCCGATGGCCTGGCCGAACTGACGACGTTCCCGTACGTACGGCACGGCTACGTCGAGGGCAGCGGCCATTAGACCGAGCGGGCCGCCGGATAAAACGACGCGTTCGTAGTCGAGGCCGCGCATCAGCACGCTGACGCCGCGATTCTCTTCACCCACCAGATTGGCTTCGGGCACCTCGCAGCCGTCGAATACCAGTTCGCTGGTGCTCGAGCCGCGCATGCCGAGCTTGTCGAGCTTCTGCGCCGGCGTAAATCCCTTGAAATCCTTTTCGATGATGAAGGCGCTGATACCGCGCTGCCGGGCGCTGGGGCTGGTCTTGGCATATACCACCAGCACATCGGCCTCCGGGCCGTTGGTGATCCACATCTTGCGGCCATCGAGTACATAGCGGTCGCCGTGCTTGATGGCCTTGAGTTGCATGGAGACCACATCGGAGCCGGCGCCGGGCTCGGACATGGCGAGCGCGCCCACATGCTCGCCGCTGATGAGTTTGGGCAAGTACTTGCGCTTCTGTGCATCCGAGGCATTGAGCGCGATCTGGTTCACGCATAAATTGGAATGGGCCCCGTAGCTTAAGCCCACGGCCCCCGAGGCACGCGAGATTTCCTCCATCGCGATGGTGTGGGCGAGGTAGCCTAAGCCGGCGCCGCCGTAGTCGGGGCTCACCGTCATGCCGAGCAGACCCAGAT